>JBMFSZ010000268.1:0-5444 GCA_049967315.1 Desulfomonilaceae bacterium | reverse complement strand
CCCCCGTGCCTTAGTCTCTGTAATTACTTTGCATCTCGAACAAAGTGTTTCTATGTCCCATTTCAGAACGTCTCTGAGTCTGTTTTCGTTTTGTGAAACGAATGAATCGTCGAAAAGACATTCATTTAGCCAGATAATAGCGCCCTTAACTTCAGGACTCGTGGACGTGGTGGCCAATCTATAAAAAACGAGGCGACCGGATTTCCGAATATTTACGAGGCCCGCCTGTTTAAGGATAGACATATGTTTGGATACTGTCGAGGGCGCCAATCCTAGAAGTTCAATGATTTGACAGACGCATAATTCACCTGCACGTAGGGCAAGGAGGACTCTTACTCTATTTTCGTCACCAAGCGCTTTAACAACATTCATGAACTGCTGCAATTGACATCTCCGATTATTCGACAATAAACGAATTGATTAGAAATTAACACCAAAATATTTTTTGTCAAGTCCTTGAAATTTTCTTTCAGGTTTTTTAAGGCTAAAAATGATTGACACAAAGCATACCATGTTTTACTGTTTAGTCAAATAGTCAATTTAGCTTCGGCCATCCAAAATAACCGGATCATAGCTCTTTTAACGAGCATGAAACTATAATCTGATGTGTATAGAAGGGAGCTCTCATCATGGAAGACTCAGTCGCGCGTAAACTTTCTTTCCTCGATCGCTATCTCACTGTATGGATACTGTCCGCTATGGTGGTGGGCGTCGGGGCTGGATATTATGTGCCGGGGATAGAATCCGCCATAAATTACTTTTCGGTCGATACAACAAATATTCCTATAGCTATCGGACTCATCCTCATGATGTATCCCCCTCTAGCTAAAGTTAAATACGAAGAACTTGGCGATGTCTTCCGGGATTGGAAAATTCTGGGACTCTCACTCGTTCAGAACTGGGTCATAGGCCCTATTCTCATGTTTTTTCTGGCAATAATCTTCCTGCGCGGATACCCGGAATACATGGTAGGACTCATCATGATAGGACTCGCTCGATGTATTGCCATGGTAATAGTCTGGAATGAGCTTGCAGAAGGGAATACTGAATATTGCGCAGGTCTGGTAGCATTCAACAGTGTCTTCCAGGTGCTCTTCTTCAGCGTCTACGCCTGGTTCTTCATAACTGTCCTACCCCCATATTTTGGTCTTAAAGGAAGTCTCGTGCAAGTCAGCATGAGCCAGATAGCAAAGAGCGTCTTTATTTATCTGGGTATACCCTTTCTGGCTGGCGTAATAACGCGGTTCACGTTGATCAAATCTCGCGGAAAGGAATGGTACGAAAAGGAGTTCATCCCCAAGATCAGTCCAATAACCCTCATAGCGCTGTTGTTCACGATTGTCGTCATGTTCAGTCTTAAAGGGAACCTCATAGTTGAGATCCCAATGGATGTCGTCCGGATAGCAATTCCATTGCTGGTGTATTTCGTAGTCATGTTTCTCGTCAGTTTCTGGCTGGGGCACAAGATCGGGGCGGATTATTCAAAAACAGCTACAATATCCTTTACTGCCGCAAGTAACAATTTTGAGCTAGCGATAGCAGTGGCGGTCGCAGTGTTTGGAATTCAGTCGGGGGTGGCTTTCGCGGCCGTTATAGGGCCTCTGGTTGAGGTGCCGGTGTTGATCTCTCTCGTCAACGTCGCTCTGTATTTTAGAGGCAAGTATTTTCGTGAAAATATCGCATGAAATGACGCGGCTTCGTATTTCTTTGGAGACTTTGAAATATTATGTTAAAAAAGCAGGCAAACTTGTAGCATCCTGCTACCGTGAGGTTTTGGGATTCCGTCCTGGTCTTTAGAGCGCCTGTGACGGAGTCATTTGTACTCTCCTAATTGTTCAAGTAACCAGGAGGAATGCGATGCTCGATCAAAATGAACAGCTTTGTCTTGGACACGACAGTCAGTGGACACATGATCCCTCTCGACGTATCTGGCTGAAGCAGGCCATTGGTCTGTCCCTCGCCGGAACAGTCGGGCTCGGACTATTCGAGTCTGCCCTGGCAGAACAGCAAGTTGCTGCGAGTCCTGCCTTCAACGAAGAAGAGGCCAAGAAGTTCATGAGCCGCGCTCTCGAATTGGCGCTAAAAGGAGCACAGTCCGGCGCTGGCGGACCCTTTGCAGGCGTTGTAGTCAAGGATGGGAAGATCATTGGCGAGTCCTTCAATAAGGTGCTTGCCGATCAGGACCCCACGGCTCACGGGGAAGTGATGGCAATCAGAAACGCTTGCAAGACGTTAAAATCCTTCAGTCTCGCAGGTTGCGATCTCTATACCACGGGTGAACCTTGTCCCATGTGCCTAAGCGCCGCCTATTGGGCGAAGATCAACCGTATCTTCTTCGGCTTCTCGGTTCAAGACGCCACTGACATAGACTTCGAGGATGAGTATCAATATAACGAGTTCAAAAAACCTTTGGCGCAGCGTAAAATACCAGAAACACAATTCATGAAAAAAGAGGCGCTGGAACTCACCAAAAAATTCGCCACAACACCTGACCGTGCAAGATACTAATCGGAATGACCAGCAGTATCTGAGTTTTTTGTCTAGGCAATGTCATTGAGACTGGCGGTTTTGGTTAAGTGGAAAATGAAAACCGCCAGTAGCTTTTCGAGAATATCCTCCCCTGTGCGCCTATCTTAATCAAGGGTATAAGCATTGAGGCACAAGTATTCATATTACTTGGGAATAGCTTCGTGGGTCATACTTCATTGGTGGATCTCTCCTGCCAGTTGCTTTGAGTTTTCCATGAGAGGAGCCTTCGTTTGGGACTACGTGGCCTACTCTCAGTTGGGATCTCGAGGTTTCTTCGGTACTTATGACATTGACAACGGTACGCCGGGCCAAGGCGGATCCGCATCCGCGAACGGATGGCTCGGCTATCGTATCACCAGTCTTACAAGCTCAAGCACCGACGCCGCAAATTCTACGATGATGATGAACGTGGACCCCCGGATAAAAATTAGCGACGCCATCAGTATTCGAGGGAGGTACCACATTGGTACATGGGGATTTAGTGAGAACGTAAGCGACGTGAGGTATCCTGCTGACCTTTCTCCCAAGCACTGGGACCCCGTAGGAAATTTGACTGCGGGCTCCTGGTACAGCGCAATGACCATTCCTGGTGTGGGACAACCCTTCTCTCCGGGCTACTGGAACATGCTGTGGGTCACGGCCCAGACTCCGTGGGGAACCATGGTGGTGGGCAAACGACCTTTCATCTTCGGAACAGGCTTGATGTTCAATGGAGCAGATAACACCTCCCTCGAAACTATTTTGATTGTGCTGCCTATGGGGCCCATACGGTTCGGTCTTGGCTGGTATCCATGGCGTCGCCAAATAGACCAGGGGTACGTTCAACCGACCGGGATCAGCTTCCAGTACTTCAACCCATTGGATAAAAGCAATGGACGGCGTTACGACTTGAACGCCTTTTTTACGTATGATTCGGGCAGCCTCAGTTCAGGTATTGTCGCCGAAGCATATTCGTTTAATGTCGGTCCTGAGGCCGTCAACAGTCCTACGGATAAAAGTAAATTTCTCCCACAACAGATGGAAACCGTGTTCGGTGGCGCTTTTTTCAAATATTTTGACGGCGTATTTTTTGTCAATGCGGAGGCTGATTGGTATTACGAGACAGTCTGCTTGCAACCAAACATGAATGGTGATCTAACTCCGGCATTTCCGCCAATAGTGATTCAGGGAGCGCTCACGTACAATCCATACTTGTTCAGAAAGAGCTATATTGAGCATTGGCGCTATATGGTGGAGTCCGGAACCGTGGTTGGTCCCGCTAAACTATCACTGATTTGGTCATGGATTCCTGGCCCGGACAGGAGACATGGCATAATTATTGATCGGCAGAACTCCCTTTATAACGACCTGTTAACAAATAGCGGACTCTTTAGGCCGTACAGCATGATCCTCGTCAATGGATATGGTACTGGCGCAAATTCGGTTTCTACCATCACCAGTAGTGGGTATCTAACCGACGCAAACGCGTTCGGAATCAGACTAGATTACGCGGTGGCGGCAAACTTGAATTTGTTCGCCGCTGGATTCCATGCGCAAAGGATTTCCCACGGCTATGGATGGGGGTTTATCCAACCAGCTATTCCGCATTCGACGGACGCGACAAAAAATACCGGGATTACAACTGGCTTCGTCGAATACATCAGGAAAGGGACTTATGACAGTCCCGCTCCTGCGATACCAGATTTGAATCTCGGTTATGAATTCGATATGGGGTTTGACTGGAAGCTTCTGGAAGGCTACACACTCACCGGAAATCTTGGGGTCTTTCAGCCCGGAAACTGGTTTAGGTTCGCTTGTATCGACCGATCCAACCCAGGATGGAAAAGCCCCAGTCCTCAGAACATGTTCGGGATCAATCCAGGCAGAAACATTGACCCTGTCTTCGCCATGGATATGACCCTGACCGCTGATTTTTGAGGACAGCGACGTATTGGCGCTTATTAGGCAAATCCGTCAGTATAATTAAAAAATACTCCATCCGGATCATATTTTTTCCGCAGTTCCTGGAGCCGTTTCCAATTGGCTTCCGTATATGATTGCTGAGCGATGTTTGGATACGTAACCGTATCGGATTCCCCAACATAATATCCGGCTACAAAAGGCTTGAGTAGTTCTAGGCACTTCTTGTGCCATTGAGTGTTGGCGTGGTCATCCTCCGGTTTGGTCCACATAGTCCACGGCCCACCGTAATAACGCGCGCTCATTGAGAATGCGGCATCCGGTAGTGGAGGCGGAATGTTTGGACCGGTAAAAATTGCAAACATTATGAGACTTGTGGGTGATGGTGTCTTTAGGAAATGGTCTTTCACCGAGCCGCATAAATTTTCCAGCTTGGCATTGGAAAAGATCGCTTCAACCTGATTGCGATGATCAGCAGGCCACAAAGCGCCTGACGCGTCAAATAAAGCTTCAAAGTCATACGGTTTCGCAACTTTCCTGGACAGACATTTTTCAATTATCGGGCATTCATCAAGAGTTTTTAGCGATGACTTGGCTTCCTCCATAGAAGCGGTAAATATAGTCGACGCTACCATGCAAACCTTACCCCCATCCACTTTGCATTGTTCTGCGAGCTCCGGTGGAGCGCTCAGCATAAACAGACTCAATTCAATGTTGGTGGGTAATCTCTTTGCTATTGATTCGAGCCACAGCGCCACTGTCCCAACTTCTCTGATTGAATAAAAATAGGAGCTGCATGCTATGGCTTTCGGCAAGTCATAAAGCTTCAGGTGGTAACGTGTGGCGACCCCGAAGAAACCTGATCCGGCTCCTCGTGCAGCCCAGTAGTAATCTTTATTTTGATCTTTGTCGGCAGTAATCAGCTCACCATTTGCTGTGACTAACTCAACCGCCTCCACGCTTCCTGTCCCGGGCCCCCAAACACCTTGATTCCACGACATGCCTCCACCGAGCAC
>JBMFSZ010000267.1:0-5452 GCA_049967315.1 Desulfomonilaceae bacterium | reverse complement strand
TCGATTGAGTCTGTTGCGAAAAACTGAGCAATTACTTTCTAAAACTGTTTTTTCTGTGATACCTTTTCTGATATAAGTGATTATTGCTCTTTGGTCGATACGTTATTTCAACCTCTGCGGACCAGATACGACAAAATAGGTCCCGCTCATGGTTTGAAATTTGTCTCCAACATGGAGAAAAACAGGCGCTCTTTCCCGTCCTGCGCTCCCGTAGCGAAGGCGATGGAACTGTTAACAAAAACGGCCACGCGAGGTATAATTTTTTTGTCCAAAGGTTCTCTAAGATGTCAGCGTGTTTGGCCTCGATTGTGGAAAAGGAGCATTGTGTGACGATATGGTGGAGAAATATCGTAATTATTTATTGAGCATAGATTTCAACTTGCAAAAGGTTAACACCACAGAGAAAAGAGCTTTCAATTTCCATGTTACCTGCGAATTAGGAGAAGCGCTTACGATTAATATCAAGAGTCCTTAGGTGCGGTTAGTATACAGATTATCCTTGGTCGCGAGAAAAGCTGGCCGAATTTGTATATCTCGTCATGAAAACGAAAAATGACGAGATTTCTTTTATGAGCCAGCATTTTAGAGTTTGGCGGGTTGCTTCGCAGGCCGGACAGGGAATTACCCATCGCGAGCCTCCGCCACGGATATCATAGAATACGACGTGCAAAGGTTTGCAAAGCGAATGGCCTTGGCAACGGCCCCAATTATGGATCAAACTTCGAGTTGGCAAGAAATCCACGCTGCGGTAGCCCTAGTTGGCCGAGCAATGGTAGTACCAAGACTGAAAATACAATGATTCAAGTTATACAGGAGATTGCAGATAATGAAAATTCGTGACGTGCGTGCGTTACGCGGGCCAAATATTTGGCGAGACTTTACCGTGTTGGAAGTGCTAGTTGATCTTGAGGAAATGGAAGAAAGGCCTTCAAACACGATTCCTGGTTTCAGCGAAAGAATTAAGCAATGGGTTCCATCACTTATCGAGCACCGCTGCAGCGTGGGCGTGCGTGGGGGATTTTTCCAAAGGCTCGATGACGGAACCTATATGGGTCATATATTGGAGCATTTGACCCTTGAACTTCAGACCCTTGCCGGCACTGATGTAGCTTATGGGAGAGCGGTTGAAACCGATGAAGTGGGGGTCTATAAGGTCGCAATAGAATATGAAGACGAAAAGCTGGGGCGAGCGTGTCTCAGCGCTGCGTGGGACCTCTGTCTAGCCGCTATTCACAACAATCCTTTCGATGTGAACACCATAATCTCGGGCCTGAGAGACCTTTACGCCAAAGAATGCCTAGGACCAAGCACTAGAGCTATAGTGGACGCCGCTCAAAAACAGGGCATTCCGTGGAGACGCCTCAATGACGAGAGCCTGGTGCAGCTTGGCTATGGAGCACGGCGGCGGCTAATCCAGGCAGCCGAAACCGACAAAACTGGCTCCATAGCGTTGGCAATAGCCCAGGACAAGCAGCTTACAAAAATGATGGTGCGTGCCGCAGGTGTTCCTGCCCCTACGGGCTGTCTCGTGGAAAGTCCCGAAGAAGCATGGACAGTAGCTCTTGAAATAGGCCTTCCGGTAACAGTAAAGCCTGGCGACGGCAATCAAGGAAAAGGGGTCTCGATAAATCTTTGCACTGAAGAGCAGGTGCGAACAGCGTTTGAAGCGGCTGCGCAGATAAGTTCAAAGGTACTGGTTGAAGAGAATGTAAAAGGGGAAGACTACCGGCTTCTTGTAGTTGGCGATCGGCTAGTCGCAGCAGCGCGGCGCGAGCCGGCACGGGTCATCGGGGACGGCGTTCATACGGTCGCGGAGCTTATTGAAAGAGAAAACGCCAACCCCCAACGGGCAGATTATCATGCTCTACCACTTAGCAAGATACCCCTGGATAACGTCTCACGTGCGGTTCTTGAGGAACAGGGTCTTACTGACGATTCTATACCCTCTGCTGGGGCTGTAGTACTGATCCGGCGAAACGCAAACTTGAGCACTGGCGGAACAGCCATCGACGTCACCGACACCGTGCATCCCGCCAACGCGGCTTTTGCAGTAAGCGCCGCAAAAAGCGTCGGTCTCGACATTGCTGGTGTAGACATTGTCGCTGAAGATATCGGCGTTCCTATTTATGAACAGGGCGGTAAAATTATTGAGGTAAACGCCTCACCGGGACTACGGATGCATCTGTCCCCCTCGAAAGGGCAGGCCAGGCCTGTGGGAGAATCAATTGTGAATATGCTTTTCCCCGAAGGATCGACTGGTAGAATTCCGATTGTGGCCGTCACCGGAGTAAATGGAAAGACAACTACAACTCGCCTGGTCTCGCACATTTTGAAAAGTGCAGGTTTCAATACCGGTATGGTCTGCAGCGACGGCATTTATATTGACGGGAGGCGCATTGAAAAAGGCGATTGCAGCGGTCCGCGGAGCGCACGCAGCGTATTGCTCAATCCGTTTGTTGACGCGGCGGTCTTTGAAGCGGCTCGGGGAGGTATCATCCGGGAAGGCCTTGGATTCGACCAATGCGATGTGGGCGTGGTGACAAACATTGAAGGGGGAGATCACCTTGATCTTTTCGACATCAACACCATTGACAAACTGGCCGAAGTGAAACGAACAGTTGTTAAATCAGTATCAAAAACCGGCACGGCCGTACTGAACGCACAAGACCCACTGGTTGCGCAAATGGCTGAACATTGTAAAGGATCCGTCCTGTATTTTTCCTGCAATGATGTCAACCCTATTGTCAAAGAGCATTGCAGAAAGGGAAGAAGAGCCCTTTTTACGCGCGAGGGCATGATCATTTTTGCTGAAGGTAAAAGGGAGCGACACTTTGCGCGTCTTGACCAGATTCCTCTAACCCACAGAGGAACAATACGCTTCCAGGTGGAAAACGCCTTGGCGGGAATTGGCGCGGCTTTATCATTGGGACTCCCGTTTGAAAAGATTCGCGCGGCTGCGGAAACTTTTTTCGCCAATTTTATCAACGTGCCCGCACGTTTCAACGTGGTCCGCCGGAACGGCTCTACCATCATCGTTGACTATGGTCACAATCCATCCTCCCTCCAAGCCATTATTGAGGCGTTGGGAAATTATAAATACGTACACCGAGTCGCCATTTATTCAACGGCTGGAGATCGGCGGGACTGCGACATTGTTCTGCAGGGGAAGATGCTGGGTGAGGCGTTCGACTCGGTTATCCTTTACGAGGACCACTACACTCGGGGTCGGGGGAAAGGAGAGATTATACGTCTTTTCAGGGAGGGCCTTGAGGGAACAGGCAGGGTCAAGGAGATCAGGGAAATATATGGTTCCACAAAGGCCATAGATGTTGCCATGAACAGCTTAACCCAAGAAAGCTTGCTGCTCATCCAAGCTGACGAGATTGATGAAACCCTGGAGTACATGCGAAAATATTTTCCCTTTGACATACCCTTGCCGTCAAGCGCCAACGTCAGCGCGTGAATGGGACAGACCAGTTTGGACCCGACCCATATCCAGTACGAGGCCGATGAATCGCCGCAGGCAGTGTTCATCCATGATCTTGACGGAAATCTCCGCTACGCGACGGGAACACTTGTCTTCACCAATCGCCGCATCATACATGAAATGCGCTCCGCGACCATGGGAACTACTCTCCGACATGATGGCTCCACTACGAAAGAATCCTGGCCGCTCACCCAGGATGTCTCTCTTACAGCTTGCGCATACACGGGAGTCGGTGAACTCGAGAT
Organism: Desulfomonilaceae bacterium; assembly: GCA_049967315.1. Lineage (GTDB taxonomy): Bacteria > Desulfobacterota > Desulfomonilia > Desulfomonilales > Desulfomonilaceae > CAJBEZ01. The sequence goes on along the minus strand of JBMFSZ010000267.1, from coordinate 1,720 downwards.
CAGAACGAGAGATCGTTTGTTGGCGCGAGTGCATTACACCATTGGCCGGCATACTGATGCCTGCGCTTTTGTCAAGCGCTTCGAAGAGCTTGCGGCGCGAGCCTCAAGTGGTGAAAACCACGGTAGCCTGGAGTTGTCTTCCGGTGAATCTTCTCATTCTGTAGACTTTGAAGATCCTTCCGCTGATGCGCATCCAGCTTCATTAAGTTCGCTGGTAAGACTGATCCGCTTTGCAAAACCCTGGAAGGGTTTTTTCCTGCTCAGTTTTGTTTTGAGCGTCGGATGCACTGCGGCAGCCCTAATTCCACCCTATTTAACCATGCCACTGATAGATAAAATCCTGATACCCTTTCAGAACGGCGAGCCTGTAAATCGATCCCTAGTGGCATGGTATCTTACGGGACTGGGCGGAGCAGCCGTCCTCGCATGGCTTCTCGGCTGGGCGAGGACCTACGTGCTTGCCTGGGTAAGCGAGCGAGTCAGCTGTGAGCTGCGCAACACCGTATACATTCATCTCCACCGCCTCTCTCTTGACTACTTCGGCGAAAAGCGCACAGGGGATCTTATCTCGCGTGTGAGCACTGATACCGAACGTATCTGCGCTTTCTTACAAATCTATGTACTGGATTTCGGCGCCGATGTCCTTATGATAGTCATGACCGCTGGAATTTTGCTATACATCAATCCGCTACTTGCTGTTGTGACTCTCTGTCCGTTTCCCCTCATAGCCTGGCTCACGTATCGGGTAAGAAAGATCCTCTGGCGCGGATTTGCCAGAGGAAGTAAAGCCTGGTCAGAGATGACCAGCGTGTTGGCTGACGCCATACCAGGAATGAGAGTTGTCAAGGCGTTTGCTCAGGAAGACCGGGAAATTCGCCGCTTCAAGGCCACAAACGATTATGTGCTCCGGGCAAATGATCGGATCAATACTGTATGGTCTTTTTTTAAGCCGATGGTGACCCTTCTGACGGATTTGGGCGTGCTGATTATTTGGGGCTTTGCCGTTTGGCTCATCTTTCAAAATAAAATCACGGTCGGAGTTTTAACGGCTTTCGTAGCATATATTAGTAGGTTTTACGCACGGCTGGAGTCGATGATCCTGATGGTGTCGGCTACTCAGCGTGCAGCAGCGAGTTCAAAGCGGATATTCGAGGTTATTGACGAACAGCCCAGTGTCGTTGAATCCCCAAACTTTATCATACCAGGAAAGCTTGAAGGAAAAATCGAGTTTTTAAATGTAGGTTTTTCATACAACAATCGTCCCGTGCTTCAGGATATCAACCTAACTATAATGCCAGGAGAAATGATCGGCATCGTTGGCCCCAGTGGGTCCGGGAAAACAACCCTGGTAAACCTCGTCTGTCGCTTCTACGACGTTTGCGAAGGAGCCGTACTGGTTGACGACATGGATGTCCGGGATCTGTCGATTGCCGGGTATAGAAAAAATATTGGCATCGTTCTACAGGAACCCTTTCTCTTTTACGGCACTATTGCTGAAAACATAGCTTATGGGCGTCCCGACGCCAGTCGGGCTGAAATAGTTGAGGCAGCGAGGGCGGCATGCGCCCATGACTTTATCATGCGACTGCCCGACGGCTACGATACACTTGTGGGTGAGCGAGGCCAATTGCTTTCGGGCGGAGAGAGGCAACGCATCAGCATCGCCAGGGCGATTCTTCTAAGCCCCTCACTTCTTATCCTCGATGAGGCTACCTCATCG
>JBMFSZ010000266.1:0-5463 GCA_049967315.1 Desulfomonilaceae bacterium | reverse complement strand
CGTTAGTGCCGGAGCCTGAAGCATTGCAGAATATACAACCGCCAACTCCCAAGGTTCCGTCCCTGTTCGGACATCCGAGGCCTGAGTCTATGGTGATTTTTCGAACTGGTTCCCCGAAACGTTCTTTTAACCACGAAGAAAATGATCTGTACCTTTTTTGCCGCATGCTTTTTGCTCCGGGATGAAAATTAGTGAACGAGCCCCTAGCAATGTAACGCGCTTATTGTAAGGTCTTTTTGACGAAAAACCAGAGTCGGGACACCGAAGTCCTGCCTTCCACGATGCTCTTACAATTTGGGCCCCGTGCAAAATAAAATTCCAGACATACATGCTTATTGCGATCACGAAATATGACTAATCGGTTGCCCTGATGAGAATCATCATGTATTGGGAGCTTACCGATCCTTTATCTCGGACCAAGATGCGTTAGGAAAACTTATGAAAACTGAAATCTCATTTGTGTGCAGTGAATGTGGGGCAAAGACTTTAAAATGGATGGGGAGATGCCCTAGGTGTGGCCAATGGAATACTATTGAAGAAAAATCGTCCATCGTTTCCCCAAGAGGCAAGTCTAACACGTCTGAGAACATTTCTGAGCCTGTTTCAATAAGTTTGATACCCAACGAGCGTACTCCAAGGTTGCTTACAGGGATAGACGAACTGGACCGTGTCCTTGGTGGTGGAATCATACAAAGAAGCGTGATTCTGGTCGGTGGAGATCCTGGGATCGGTAAGAGCACACTATTGATGCAAGCGCTGGCGTCGATGTCAAATTTGGGTGAAAATGTTCTTTATATTTCCGGAGAAGAATCCCTGGAACAGATCAAGATCAGGGGTGATCGTCTAGGAATAAATTCAGACTCATTCCTGGTTGTCGCTGAAAATACGCTGGAACGCATACTCGATTTGATGAGGCAGACCGACGCTTCTGTTATTGTACTGGATTCTGCTCAATCAATTTCAAGTCAATCAATAGATTCCCATGCGGGAAGCCTGAGTCAGGTGCGTCATGTGACGGCCGCATCGATTGAGATAATTAAAAAAAGCGCCTCGGCCTGTTTTCTGGTTGGCCACGTCACCAAAGATGGGGCTTTAGCCGGTCCGAAGGTGCTGGAGCACATGGTTGACACTGTGTTGTATTTTGAAGGTGACAGAGGACACCCTTACAGGATCCTGAGAGCAGTGAAGAATCGATTCGGATCTGTGAGTGAAATCGGGGTGTTCGAGATGACTGATTCAGGACTGAGTCAGGTATCCAATCCATCGGAGTTTTTTTTATCAGAACGTCCGGAAGATTCGTCTGGTTCTGCTGTTACCGCGTTGATAGAGGGTTCCAGACCCATTTTGGCGGAAGTTCAGACACTGGTGTCTGGTCCAACGCCAGGGACTGGTAGGAGGACGTGTCTCGGCACCGATCCTCAGCGCCTTGCCCTCCTGGTGGCGGTAATTGAAAAAAAACTGGGATTGACGATGAGCGACAAAGACATTTTTCTTAACGCGGTAGGAGGCGTCCGAGCTACGGAACCAGGAGTGGATCTTTGTATAGTAGCGTCAATCATATCATCATTTAGTGACCGCATTATTTCGTTTTCGTCAATGGTATTCGGAGAAGTCGGGCTATCGGGAGAGGTCAGACCAGTGGCCAAAGCTTTGGCCAGAATCAATGAGGCCAGCCGATTAGGCTACTCAAGGATATTGGGGCCAAGAAAGAACCTGGACTCATGTACACCTCCCGAAGGTTCTTTGTTTGTTCCTATTACTCACATTCGGGAATTGCCTGCCATTTTATTCGGGTGAGGTTTTGAGTGATCTTTTGTATTGTTTCCTGACTTCCGGAAGTCCAGTCGATCGACAGACTAAAGGGCTAATATGCTATTATCAAAAATCGAATTTTATTCAAGAAACGTTTTCGGGTCATTACGATGAACCAGTCTGAAATAGATATCGGCGCTAAAATAAGGCTGTATAGGAAAAGAAAGAAGCTTTCTTTATCAAGATTGAGCGAAATCACAGGTATTGCGGCGTCAAACCTGAGTTCCATTGAGTTGAACAAAACGTCCCCAACTCTCAGTACGTTAGCTAAGATTGCCGACGCTTTTGAAGTCAGAATTGACGAATTGCTCAACGGCATATTTTACGACAAAGTCCTTGTTTGTGGATTTAATGACCTGACGAAGTCAAGGAGACCTGAGCAAGGGGTTATCGAGCGACATCTTACGGCCGATGCCATCTTGAACAGGATTGAGGTGAAATCATTTGATTTTGCCCCGGGCTCGGGACCAGTGCGTACACCATCCGAAAATCTGGAGCGTTTCGTACTCGTTATAAAAGGGGCTCTCACACTAGATGCAGGAAATGAAACTATCGAATTGGAAGAAGGGCAGGGCGCTTATCTTACCCCCGACACGGAGGCCAAGCTCACAAACAATCGAGAAATTTCAGCCAGGTTGTTGATCATTCATCCTAACTCTTGATAGAATTATAAATCTATCGTCTTTTGTACCCTTTAGCTGTTAACTGAGCCAAAAAGGTTTTGCCTGTTCCCTTTGGGACATGAATGGTGTGCTTTATAACTACCCCTCCATTTCTCGCGGGAAACACAGCCTTTTCAAAAGGGATTTGTGAGTTGAGGGACCATATGACCCTAGGAGTGGTATTGAGCATTTTGGCTATGTCAGCGAAGCTGAGGTCCTTGGAAAGCTTGACGTGGTCCACCGTGTCGAACGAAGCTGGGTTCCCTGATTTGATTTTCAGCCCGAAAAAGTCTCGATTTGAACTTATAATTCCTAAAGCTATCCATCGCGGCACATATTTTTCAGTTTCAGGTGGCAAAGGAGTGTCCCAATAGTTAGTGGTTCCATAAGCGTTGAGCCTTTGTATGACGCGTGTGGGTCCAGCATTATAAGAAGCGGCGGTCAAAAACCAGTCATGAAATCCATCCCTTTCAGGGCGCCCATTGAGGCTGACCTTTTTAACCCTGTTTAGCCATGCCAGGTAACGTGCGGCAGAATGAGTAGATTTTACAAGGTCCGCGCGTTCATCTTTCCAATTATTAATAACACGTTTCCAGTCATAATCTGGGCAGCCTTTCGGACCGCATAACGCAGTAGCTCTTATGAATTGCCAATATCCAAATGCCCCCGCTGAAGATAACGCTCTTCCGTTATAGTTACTTTCAATAGCAGCCAAATACAGAAATTCCGGGGGTATGTTATAGCTTTTTAAAATTGGAATCATGGTTGCCTTTAACGAGTCCGCCCTTGACAACCACGAGAACACCTTTGAGCGTCTATCGAGTAAAAGATAATTAATTTCTTTCAATATGCGGTATCGGACATCAGGTTTATTAAAAGGTATCTGCTGAGACGCAAATTTCAAACCGTATTTTTCGACCTGTGGTGGCAGACCGTAGCGTAGACCATCGTTCGAAGCAGAGGCCTTCAGCGCCACAGGACCAGCCAGACAAACCGATTGGAATGACAATAGAAATGAAGTAGCTAATAGGAACCTAAATGTTGTTATAGATAAATATTTCTTTAACCGTATCATGTGCAGGAAGCTAGAAATAATTGCTATAGTTTTAAACAGCTTAAACATATACCAACATTTAGACACTCTTATTGGAAAATTGATTCAATTGCAAAACTTTTGCAAGGGCCCGCCTATAAAAAAACAGGGCTGAGAGCCCTGTTTCATGGAGGTTAATAGCTGGGGGCGAAGGTTTAGAATCGCAAGGCGAAGTCCATATATGGGCCTTCCACTGTAACATCTGTGAACAGCCTGGCACGGTTTCCATCAAGACGCCACTGTTTGTAACCGAGCTTGAATCCCGCATCTACGTTTCGACTTACTGGTGGGGCTATCCCTGCGCTCATGTCCCATGTCGAAAGACCTAAGCCGTCGAAACTCATCCAGCTGAAACGTGCTTCCAGATACGGCTTGAACCATGAGAAGTAGCCGGTATTAGTAGGTTCGTATCTGACATGGGCTCCAATAGCCGGTTGCAATATCGTCTGAGAAAAATCGTTTGAAGCTCCTTTTTCTGTTGTCACTTTCTGGGTCCATTTTATTATGTTGATGTCCGCATTCGGCCCGAACACGAGGTCACGGCCAAAGGATACATCATAGTCGCCGCCGACCTTAAAAGTCGTGATACCTAAATCCGATTGTATGGCGTCACCAGCTTTCAATGTCATGCCAGCGAAGTTGGCGTCAATAGGTATATGACCGGGGCCAGCATACACCCATGGGGCGTATTCAATACGAAGAGCAATTTTGTCCCAAAGCCTAAGGTTAGAATAGAACTCCCAAAGTGTTTTCTCGTCCGGGATTCGTAAATGTCCTGTCAAGCTTAAAAAGGAACCTTCACCACCTCTGCTCGTAGCCTTGGCTCCGCCTGTCAACGAGGTGAAAAAAGGCCGCATTCCTAGATCGAAACTGTATCCGCGTTTGGGGCAAAGAATCTCCGCTTTGGATTGTCCGGCCGCAACATCCCAACCAGTGCCGCCTATTCTAGGAAAAGCCTCGGTCGAACCGAAACCCGGGATTTGTGAATTGGCGTCGGAGACATTGACTTTGACAGGATAACGGTAGGGCTTTTTCCAGCCCAATGCAAAGCTGGTCATGCCCAATAACAGAATTAAAATTATTGCTACAACACAAGGAATTCGATTTCTGCCCCTTGCTACCATAAGCGTACCTCCAGCCGGTGATGAACCGGAGTATCTAAAACCATTTTCGATCATCGTTCCGTTTTTTACAGATTGGGCTTTAGTTCTCCCCGGGCCGCACCATTTTTTCCCCTGGGGTTTGAAACTTCGCAAAAGCGAATTTTCAAACTATGCCTATGATGCCTAACCCAAACTGGGCATAAAGTCAAGCAATTTCTATTAAAAACACGATATAATTTTAATGTCTTACTTATAAAACATAAAGTAGTTTATATCAATAATCAACTTTTTCCCATAATTACAGGTTATTCCAAATTTTACATTAATAGATTTCATTTTTGGACGGTACATGCATCTTTATACAATTGATAAAAATTAGGGACTAACAGGGCGTCGGATTCGCAGTTAATACACGTTGCTCAAAGATTAGATGGCTCTATTGCCTCAACAACAAGCTCCATGACAGATTTTACCTCAATGGGCATGTTGTAACGAGCCTGGAGGTCCCCAAGTTGGGTTAGGCAATTTTGACAGGAAGTGGTAAGAATCTCCGCGTTAGTTCTCAATATTTGATCTCTTTTGATGGCTGCGTGTTCCAGACGTTTACTTCCCATTTCGGCGTTCTGGCTCACACTGCCGCCACCGCCGCAACATATCGAATATTTTCGGTTAGGCCACATTTCTACAAAATTTGCCGCAATAAACTTCAAGAGTTCCCTGGGGCCTTCATATATACCGACTTTCCTTCCGACATTACACGGGTCATGATAGGTGACCGTCTTTTCGATTGCGC
>JBMFSZ010000265.1:0-5474 GCA_049967315.1 Desulfomonilaceae bacterium | reverse complement strand
ATATCGGTAGATTTACCCAAAATTGCTTCCTTCCATAGGCGGTTGGGAGGCTATTCCCTAAATTTTCACACACAGATATTAGCACATCCGAAACATATCACCAAAGGCTGACAACGCAATCTTTGTTACTTATGCTAAGGTTTTATGAGGCAAGCGAGAATGCTGGATATACCTCCATTTAGATAACACTCTGGAAAAAAGATCGATTTCTCACGAATTGTAGATAAAATTTGACATAAGTGTCCAAAATGTGAAATAATTGAACAGCTTATTACATTTTGGAGGTTCTGGGATGGATAGAATCTTAAAAATAGGCGTATGTCTATCGCTTTTCGTTATTCTTTCATTTCCGACGATTGTATTGGCTAAAAATACCGTCCGATCCAAGCTATCGAATTTGACGACCACGGTATACCATAAAGGTGCCAAGGCGCTAGATAAGACCGAAGGGGTTATTGACACCTGCCTGAAATCGACTTTTAGTCTTTTTAATCCTTGCCTGGACGTGATTAAAATGTGCAGCGACGTTGCGTTCAAGCCTATAAACTATCCTTTTGATTATATTGAGAAAAGAATATACAAACCGAGGCTGGTTAAAAAGCGCATGGAAATTCCAGCCCCTCAAAAACCGGAAATGCCTAACTAAAAAACGTCCTTTTCTGAGAGGGGTTATCGAGGGATCCGACGCCTGATTTATGGACTCCAAAGTGGGTACTTTTTTGGGCGTCGAGACGGAGGGTGTTTATGCAAAGGTTTGTCGTTCCCATAATGGGGGCGATTTTGGTGTTTGTTTTTTTGGCCTTTGGCGCCTGTGAGGCGAGGGTTCAAACTAACGGCATTGAAATTTGTTCCGTGATCATCAACGAAATGACCGAGGGAAAGGTACCCTTAAGACAAGCCAAAGAAATCGCTATGGCTATCGCTAGGGCCGGTAATAAACATTTCGGTAGAATAACGTGCGGGGACATGTGGCTATTCATGTCCATCGTTTATGTTGAGAGCGGATTTCGTAATAACTTGATTAATTATCAGAATTGCAGGGGGATGTTTCAGGTCCATGCCCCGTCATGGGCTTCAAAGTTCCGTATTCGTTATTCAGAACTTTTAAATCTTCAAACTAATGCTGATTGTGGGATTCAAATCTTCAAGTATTATATGTCTCTCTATCGAGGAGTGATACCCGCTTTGAGCGCATACAATAGTGACCATCCATACGCTGCAAGGGGATATGCCAGGATGGTGCTTGCAGTAAGAAAAAGAATAAAGGAAAGATATCTTCAAATATACAGACTCTATCACGATGCGCCAGTACTGGTAGCGCAGACTCGAATTCAATAACAGCGTCCTTTAAACTTCTAAGAATTCTAGAATTTAATGTTTTAAAAAGCTTTGTTACGCAAGTCGGGCTTACCGCGGCGGGCCATAGAGGAACGGCGCAGCCATGGAACTAATCAAATCATACGGGTTAAAGGGGGAAGGATTATGATCGGCTGGCACATATGGGTCGTGCCCCATAGGATAGCAAGAAGATACCGGTGCATACGGTGGAGCCACATATTGAGGAAGACAACTGACGCAACCAGAGAGCCAAAATATACTCAATAATACAAGGATAATACAAATATTTTTTATAAAATACTTCATTTCTTCACACACTGTCAGGTTAGCGTATTTTAACTTTTTAATTGGTTTTGATCAAGTCAAAATTTATGAATTTAACCAGACCATGATGAAATGCCAGTTGTGCTCAAAGTGGTAGCTGTGGTTACCATGATAGCAGGGTCAATTTTCATTCTTTAATTGAAAAAGTGATACGCCATTCGGAGAAACAAGGAATTTACCTTCGGAATCGATAATAAGGCATGCGAGATCCTTGAAATTCTGGACAAATGCCATGCCTTTTTCGGGACCCATAACAAATATCGCCGCAGGAAAACCCTCGTAACGGCTCCCGTCAGGGACCACGATCGTCACAGACTCACATTCGCTGGCTGGATAGCCTGTTTTAGGATCCAGAATGTGATGATATCGCTTTCCATCTTTTTCAAAAAATCTCTCATAATCGCCTGATGTAAATACAAGCCCTGCGTCAACTTCAAGAACCGCCGATATTCCCGAGTTATCCCTTGGATCCTGTATGCCAATTCTCCAGGGGGTCCCACGTTCTTTCCCTCCAAACGCTGCTATGTCCCCACCTGCATTAATAAGGGCCGATTTGATCCCCAACGACTTAATCATTTTTTCTGCCTGATTTAAGGCATAGCATTTTGCAATGCCTCCAAGATCAAGAGCCATACCCTTCTCAGGCAGAAACACCTCATGTTTTTCTGGAACAACAATAACCTTTTGCCATCCGACCTTTTTGAGGGCTTGGTCGATTTCGTCCTTTCCAGGGAGCCTGGGGGCGTCCGATTCGCTGAAATTCCAAAGTTTGGCCACAGCGCCAATAGTAGGGTCAAAAGCCCCATTGGTACGCCTGGAAACCTCTAGCGCTTGCTGGATAAGTGAAACCAACTCTGGCGCAACGTTTACTGGAGAAATGCCAGCGTTTTGATTTATTTTAGTCAGTTGGCTTTTTTTGTGGAACGAAGCCAGATCCTCTATTCGTCTAATTTCATTGTAGGCCGAATTTGTGACCTCCTGCAGTTTGTCAGAGGGTCCAAGTACTGTAATTTCGACGAGTGTCCCTAATAATATTCGGCGACTCTTCAAGCTGGAATCGGAGTTTACGGATGAACATGAATTTAAAATGAGGATCGCCGAAATTAATATGAAAATATCTCTTGGCCTAAGATTACTTAACCTTGTGAAGATTCTGGGGATAGCCATTTTAATTTTGATCCTAAAAATTTTATTGGAATAACCATGGAAAACAGCGGAAACATGTACATCGCAGCCAGCATCGGAGCTAATGGGCCAAAAAACTGCGATGAAAAAACAATAACAAGCACATTGTTCATGACTCCAAAACTGACACCAGCAGCCATCCTGTCAGATGAACTTCCTCCAGGGGCCAGAAAAAAACCGACGCAATAGTAAATTACTGAAAGAATATATGCTATCCCAATGGCCATTAAAATAAAGTGTGGGCCCTCATAGAAAAAACTGGAGTATTTTGAAAATACCCCCAAGTTGATTGCTGCGAATATGCAAAGTGAAATGGGATAATGGTACGCTAGTAGCTGTTCCAACGCTCTCCTAAAAAATCGACGCGCCAAAATCACGGCTAACATTGGGGTAAAGATTACTACAGCCAGCAATCTTACCATCAAACTCAACGGTATATCTATTTCAGATCCGGAAAGGATTTTTAGAATTACAGGCAGACTGAAGGGAGCCAGGAGGGATGTTATGACCACCATTCGTAAAACCTGGGCAACATCGGTTTCAAACAGAGTAGCAATAAAAGGCGCCACAACTCCCGTGGATATTCCTGATAAAAGTAGTACTGGCGTAGCAAACTCCGGAACTATAATAGAAGTTATGTAGTAGAGAGTCGCCGGCAAAATAAGCAGCTTAAACACAACCTGCAATGCCAATCGATATAGAGAGCCCAGAGAAGTATTAAGAAGGGAATCGAAACTTATTTTGAGAAAGCTCATGAACATCAGAAGCATCATCAAATAAAGGGGATATGGTTGCAATGGCGTACATGCATTCGGTTTCAAGATGGCGATTGCCGAAGAGAGGAATATTACAACCAATAAAATTAAATCATTTTTCCTCACAACTAATCCCCCCTCAAATCAAGCCAACAGGACGATCGATCTTTCGTTGATCCGTCCACGCCTTTTGCATAAATGTTATGGATGCTAGAAACAACTTTTCTCCAAAAATTTGATTCAATGTTGTGTTCATCAACTCTTCCAAAAACGCGTCATAAATATTTCCTTTTACCCGAGCCAAATTGGAAATCACACGTTGGGTTCTGACTGGAAGACCCTTATAACGGTAAGGGCTCATCGATTCCAACCCACGCTCCCACCAACAAACCAGTATTCTATGAATATCTGTCCCCAGTGAAATTGTTACTTTGGATGGACTGACATAATCTGTAATAGTAAAATACTGGGATGCAAATTATTAACGCACGAGGTTTCATATGAAAAGAGGTTTTTGCCATCACTGTGGTGAGCCGCTTGAGTTTGCTGAAAAAGTCTTTCGAAACGACACTTGTTCGAACTGCGGTTCAGACATCTACTGTTGTTTTAACTGTTCAGAGTACGACGAAAGAGTTTCGAATCAGTGTAAGGAGCCACAGTCAGAGCGAGTTTCAGTTAAAGATCGAAGAAATTTTTGCGAATATTTCGAATTGTCATCTGAAAAAGTTACAGGAACAGCAAAAAACAAAGCCGCTGAGGCCAAACGGAAACTGGAAGCTCTTTTTAGGAAGTCATGAAGTCATCATCGTCCGTTTGCCCCATTTCTCTTGCCGTCTCAATTTCTTCGGTCAAATCCGGGGGGAACAATTCTCGGGGAGCGTCGGACCAAAGCCCTTCCAGGTCGTAGAAATCTCTGGATTGGTCCTGAAAAACATGAATTATAATTTCACCGAAGTCCAGCAATACCCAGTTCCCTTGCTTCATTCCCTCTGTTGAATACGGCTTAGTACTGTCTACATGAGCGGCCTCAATGATTGCCTCGGCTATGGCGGTGGCGTGTCTGGCCGATCGGCCGGAGACAATCAAAAAATAGTCAGCAATAGGAGTAATTTTATCCAGCCTTAACAATATAGGTCGAAATGCCTTTTTCGAAAGAGCGGCTCTTAAAAAACGGAATGCCCTTTCTCTCGAATCTTCAATGGTTAATTTTTTCGTAATCTTTTCCATATGCTATTTTTGCCTAACTCTTATAAAGATTATGTTTGTAAATATAATCCAGAACAATGTCGGGGGTTAAATACCTTGCACTCCGGGAGAGCTTAAGGATCCTCCTTATTTCGGTGGAAGATATTTCTAAACCTTTGATTCCGGATGAGATCAAAGCTGTTCCACTAGCATGGGTAAGTTGACCTCTATCCAAACTGAATCTTCTCTTAAGTCTGACGGGAATTCTCTCCCAAGCTTCAGAAAACCTAACCCCTGGTCGGTCCACAATTATGAAATTAGCTAAACTAAACAGGTCCTCATAGTTCTTCCACGAAGGGACGTCTTTTAAGGAATCCGACCCCATGATAAAATAAATCTCATTAGATGAATCCGATGACAAGTATCTTAACGTATTTATAGTATAAGAAGGAGCGGGAAACTTTAATTCTATGTCAGAAACTTCAAAACGGGCATTGTCGGAACAGGCCAATAGAGTCATATTTAAACGGTCTTGAGATGTAGGAATATTTGTCTTATCTTTGTGAGGGGGTTGATGACACGGTACAAACATAATTTTGTCGAGATGGAAATTCTCAACCACTTCTTCTGCCAACCTCAAGTGCCCAAAATGGGGAGGGTTAAATGTGCCGCCTAAGATCCCTGTTT
>JBMFSZ010000264.1:0-5532 GCA_049967315.1 Desulfomonilaceae bacterium | reverse complement strand
GGGCGAGTTTTTTATCAGTACGCCAAAACCATAATTCAAACCAGGGATGAAGCCTTTCAGGCTGTGGAACAGTTCCGCAACAAACTTGCGGGTCAGCTCATTCTAGCTGCGAGTTCGATCCCAGGAACATATGTCCTCCCGAAAATGATAGGATCTTTTAAGATGGCTCATCCTGAGAGTCAGATTGTCCTGCAGATTTCGGATACGTCCGGAGCTGCAGAATTGGTAGCGGATGGCCGGGCGGAAGCTGGAATAGTGGGCGCTAGATGGCGCCACCCCAAACTGGATTTTCAGGAAATAATTACAGATAAGCTCCTGCTAATAACTTCTCCGGAGCATCGATGGGCAACACAACGAAAAACCATAAAACCTGATGAACTTGTTGAAGAACCATTTGTCGTACGTGAAGCTGGTTCCGGCACGAGGATGCTTATAAAGCAGGTCATGGAGGAACATGGTCTGAATATTGGTAGGTTGAATGTTGTTGCAGAGCTGGGTAGCACCGAAGCAGTGAAACAAAGTGTAAAAGACGGTATGGGCGTGTCGATTTTGTCCGTCCTGGCCGTAAGTGACGAATTGCGTCAGGGATCGCTTGTCGCAATCGAAATCGATGGGATCAAATTTGACAGATCTTTATATCTTGTTCAACGAAAGAACCGTGAGCCCTCACCGCTTTGTTCAGCCTTTATCAGTCATCTGGAAGCCGAGTGTAAAATTGGCGCCTGACTCTGGTGTCCGTAAGTGTAAATTGATCAATCAAAACGGTGAGACCAGCGATTCCTCATCCGTCCTCTTTATAGACATTTACCAATGGAAAGTCATTGTACTCACAAAAGACAGAACCCAGACAGGTTCGTCGAAGCAACTTCGTTCAATAACTCACGGCAGCATTGAACTTGGCGTGGGGGCCCCTGGATCGGGCTTTTTGTAGTGGGTAATCCTGCGACAACACCTCAAGCGGTATATGCAATATTTCGCTTAACGAGCGAATGTCAGCGAGTGTTAAGGCCCTTCTGCAATTGAGAATATCGGAGATCCTCCCACTACTTTCCCTGAGATGCTCCATGAGATCTTTACGAGACACCCCCAAATTTTGCATTTGAATCTTTATCGCCTCGACGGGATGGGGCGCCCCAATAGGAAAGTGGACTTCCTCGTATGCGTCAATTAATGTAATAAGGACCTCGAGTTCATCATCTTCTTTGGAGCCGGGTTCAGCGTGAAAAATCTGTTCGATCCTGTTACAGACTATTTCGTAATCTTCCTGTGTGCGTATTGGTCTGATGTCCATTGCGGAAAGTCCTGATTTTCAGCCTCGCTAGACGTACTCTTACTTTCATTCGCCAATTTACATATTCCAAATTGGGGAGTAAAGCCATAGTAGACCTGAAAATTGATCCAGCCAATGTGATGCCTTTTTTTGAGGAGACGCGAATGAGAAAAAAACATGAAACAAAACTCGTTCACCATGGGATGTATGTGGCAGAGGTAAAAGTTGAACTTGTTTACACCGATGACGGGTGGTCACCATATCTTACCGTGGATGACGCCAAGAGGCTTGACGAAGCTAGGGAAGCCCTGCGGAAAGGGGATCTGGAAGGCGCTTCACGGTATGGACAAGTCTATATTCTGACCCCGGTAACTTCACGAACGGACTCGCCCGAGCACGTCACCACCTAAACCAGCATCACGTTATTCCAACAACGCCTTTTGTCGCTTTCTCCTGACCCCTTCCGTGTCATTTCGACCGTCGCGGGAGAAATTTTTCTCCTTTTGGAAATTTTTTTGCTCGTGGAAAAATAATTCGATTACGTGTGTCCTTGTTTGACACATGATTGAATTAGTATCGCAAATCAGACCGATTGCGTTTGCCAAAATGGCTTGGAGGACCAGTGATGAATTACGAAAAAACCTGTTATTCCAAGTAGCTTTGTTATAATATCAAACGTAATTCACTGGTAAAAACAAAAATTTGTCGAAACGATAGAAAGGCGCGGAAGTGAGCATCAGAAAATTTTGGAATCATCAGTTTACGTGAATCTCGATGGAACGAAAGAGGCTGATTAGGTAGCCATGGCCTCGGGTCGATGTAAAACAACCTAGTGCTGTCATTGATGAGTTTTGCGCATGTTTATAACAAGATATAAATACGCCCATTATTTCAGGAGGTTAGAAAATGTCGGAATTTAATAACACACCCATAGATTTCCCATGCCCTCAATGTGGATTTATAAACACAATGTCCCTTGGACAAATAGCCGAGCTGGATTCAGTGTTTTGTCGCGGATGTAAAGCGAGACTTTATGTTGAAAACGGCGAGGGTCCTCAGGACATTAAAAGAGTGTTGAATTCCCTGGACAGCCTTTCATCTTCTTTTGAAAAAAACTCCAGCATCAAGATCAAACTATGAATTTTGAAATAATTCAAATTGCTAGACAAAGGCTTCAGAAGCGATTTCTTAAACTACCGGAGGATGATTTTCGGGTTTTTCATGGCCGACTAATAGTTTTTTGGAACTTCATAAATTCATCTCGTCTATTTTGTAGCCTACTCGTTGAGTTAGAAAACACATCTTCAGATATTGTTGAGCGAGTTAATAGATTATTCAATCTTGAAAGACCTCGTGGGGATCTCGAAACGTTTAGGTCTGAAAGAGAACAACTTGAGTTTTCTTATCAGTTGATTAAGCAATGCGTTCAATATGAATATGATCCACGCTACTGGAACTCACAGAAAGAGTTCTTGATAGGTGATTACTTCAGGCCAGGAAAAGAGAACGATCCAAAAATAAGAGCTTTTTGGAACATATTTGTCCGTCCTATATATGAATTTCTCGACGAACAGTTGGACGATAAAAATATCCTTCTGTATCTAGTTGAAAGGTATAAACATCTCGCGGAATGGTTTCGAGCCGATCAGCTTCGTGAAGCTTATCTGAAAGAGAAAGAATCTAGATCCCATCGAGGCGAGAAGATCCTGGCCTATGACGTTTATGAATTCCTATTTTCCCAGGGTTTAGATTTTCATATTGCACCTCATTCTGCTACAGGGGAAATAGATATGATTTCTGAACCAGTTGAGGAAAACAGATTGATGGTCGAAGTAAAGGTGTTTGACGCAGATAAACGAGTTATTCTAAATGGTTTTAACCAGATTTATACGTATACTTTGGAATACAATCAACCTTTTGGCTGCTTATTGATATTTAACCTCAGCGTCCACGATATTTGTTTTTCCGGGGATTTATCGGAAAATCCTTTTGTGGGAGTATCAATACATGACAAGACCATTTTCATTGCGGTCATAGATATAGCCACTAGGCCGTCAGCATCCAAACGTGGCAAACTGGAACCACTGGTTTTTACGCGGGAGGACCTTGTTTCCTTCACCGATACCACTCAAGGCACAATTCCATAACTATTTAGGGACAAACTATGAAACTTACCGACAATGAAAAACGAGAAATTATCAAATGTCTTGAAGCAGACAAACCCCTGCCGGATAAATACCGTTTTCTCTTGTTCGACGACAAACGTGAGGTTGAATTAGTCTGGAACGGTAAGACAAATGAAATCTGCAACATTGTCCTTCCTTTTCAGGTCATCGAGCAGGTAGATGAACCACGGGCCGAAAAACCCGAAGACACACACCCTCAATTTAATTTATTCGACTCGCGCGGACGTCAGCAAAAAGGTTGGACAAACAAACTTATCTGGGGTGACAACAAACTTATCTTATCTTCACTGAAAAATGGCCCGCTACGCAAAGAAGTCGAGGACAATGGCGGGATAAAACTGATCTATATAGACCCACCGTTTGATGTTGGCGCTGATTTCTCTATGGATATTGAGATTGGTGATGACACTTTTACTAAGAAACCCGGAGTGTTAGAAGAACTTGCCTATAGGGATACATGGGGAAAAGGTGCTGATTCTTTCATTGCCATGATTTACGAACGTCTGGTCCTGATGAGGGATTTGCTGGCGGAGGACGGATTCGTTGTCGTTCACATGGGTGATAAGGTTTCTGCGCTCGTGAAGCTGGTTGCAGACGATGTCTTCGGGAAAGTCAATTATCGCAACACAATCATCATCCCTCGAGGGATAAAAAATGTTCAATCCCAATTTAAAGATATCCGGGGACTATCTGTGGGGCACGACGTTCTTTTCTTTTTTTCAAAGAGCGAGGATAGCCGTGTAAGAAAGCTTTCATTGCCTGGCACAGACAAAGCTGTGGGTAAATGGGATACCTTTTGGCGGGGAACCAACCGGCCGACGATGCGCTATGAACTTTTTGGGATTCATCCGAACAGCGGCCAATGGCGTTGGAGTCATGAAAGGGCGAAACAGGCAAAACGCAACTATGAGATTTTTCTGGAGCAATACGGCAGAGACGAATACCTTGATGAATACTACTTGGATCAACTTGAAGCTGGGAATGATCTAGACTTCGTTAGACTCGGACCCAATAATACTGTCCAGTACTTTGTGCCTCCCAGAGACTACAAGTTGGCCAGCACGCTCTGGGGTGATATCCGTACACGCGGTACGATTACCCAATACACAACAGAAAAAAATGAACAATTGTTGTCAGTTATTATTGACTGGCTTTCCAACGAAGGTGACTTAGTGGCCGATTTTTTCTGCGGCTCAGGTACTACAATGGCGGTGGCTGAAAAGCTAGGGCGTAGATGGGTAGGCTCTGATTTGGGAAAATTCGCCATACATACAACTCGCAAACGTATGATAGCTGTTCAACGAGAATTAAAGAATACTGGGAAAGACTACAGGGCCTTTGAAATACTCAACCTCGGTAAATATGAGCGTGCACACTACATCGGAGTAAATGTTAATCTGCGGGAAGAAGAAAGCCAGAAACAGCTAGCACAAAAGGAAAAGGACTTCATAAATCTGATACTTCACGCTTACCGTGCCGAAACCGCGGTCAACTTTAGATGTTTCCACGGGAAGAAATCAGGGCGCCTCGTTGCAGTTGGACCGATCAATCTTCCGGTCACTCGTCTATTCGTGGAAGAAGTAATACTCGAATGCAGGGCAAAACGTATATCTCGCGTTGACATTCTGGCTTTTGAGTTTGAAATGGGACTTTTCCCAAACGTACAGGAAGAAGCCAAGACCAAAGGGATCGACCTGGCGCTAAAATATATACCCCGCGAAGTGTTTGACAAAAGAGCTGTCGAGAAAAACCAGGTGGTATTTCACGATGTTTCCTATATCGAAGTGAAACCGCATACCAAAAAGGGCGCTATAGCTGTAGAACTGACAGACTTCTCTGTTTATTACTCGCAGGACACCATTGGTAATGCTGCTGCGGTTCTAGGAAACGGTAAGAATAGGATCGTGGTCGAAAAAGGTCAGATTGTAAAGGTTTCCAAAGATAAGGACGGGATTATCTCCACTGAAACCCTAACAGAGAAATGGACTGACTGGATAGACATTAATGGTCCAAGAAAAAAGGACAGTGGTTTAAGTGCAAAGTCTGCTCTAAATTAATCAAAACTAAAGGAGCAGT
>JBMFSZ010000263.1:0-5539 GCA_049967315.1 Desulfomonilaceae bacterium | reverse complement strand
GGTAAGGGAGTCGTACCTGCGCTTGATTTTGTACCTCGTGAAAAAATTCACATAGATCTTGGCATCCTGGTGGACGAACATCTTGAGACGAGCTCCCCCGGAGTTTTCGCAGCCGGGGACGTAGCCCAGGCGACGGATGTTGTAAGACACAAAAAATGGGTAAACGCGATTTGGCCTGTCGCCGCGGAACAGGGGATCATCGCAGGTTTCAATATGGCTGGACGACCAGTATCTTACAGGGGTTCGTTAGGACGCAATGTTTTAAGAATTTTTAGACTGGATGTGCTCAGTGGCGGTATCATAGATGCCCCATCACACAGCGGCTACAGGACTCTAACCTATTCGAATCCTTTTAAAAGAATCTATCGCAAAATTGTAATTAAGGATTCGATTCCAGTTGGATTGGTAATGGTCGGGGATATAGAGCAAGGAGGAATAATCCTCTCACTGATTCACCGTCAACTTCCTCTCATGGTAGAACCTGAATTACTGCTCGACCCCCATTTTAGTTTTTCAAGTTTGTTGTCCACAGCTAGCCCGAAAAGGAGGATTATTGCATGAAACAAGTTGTAGTCCACCCGGAAAGGTGCGTCGGTTGTATGCAATGCATGTTGGCTTGCGCCGTTGCCCATTCCAAAAGCAAGAATCTTTACGGGGCCATGTTGGAAAGTCCCAGGCCACGATCGAGAATTCATGTCGGGGTGGGAGCAGGCTACGCTGGATTTCCCAACAGGTGTCGCCATTGCAATCCAGCTCCTTGCCTGACCGGTTGCCTACCGGGAGCAATTTTTTGGGCGCAAGATATAGAAACAGTATTAATCGACCCGGACAAATGTATCAACTGCGGCTCCTGCGCCATGGCTTGTCCCTACGGTGTATTGCGATTTCATTGTGACTTTGCTGCGCCACCAAATAAAAAGGTGGCGGTCAAATGCGATAATTGTTACGAACGGCAATCCAAAGGGCTGATCCCCGCTTGTGTGGAAACTTGCAAGGTAGGAGCTTTGACATTTGAGGAACTGGACACCGCCTTAAAACGCAAGACAGACGAAGTTAGCCACTCCATAATTCAGAGCGCCAAAGAGGATGCTTCCTTCTCGAAGAGCTATTCGCTTCTAAAAATAGCCAAGGCCGGACAAAGTGAGCTTCGTCACCGTGAGGTTTCGTTGGGAGGATCTACAAAATGAGTATGATAGACAAAAAATTTGAAGGTTATACAATATGTGTGGACGGTCAAATGATGCTTTCCAAGGCTTTTCACGATAACGTGGAAACTGTCTGGGACCGTTTTCAGACTCAACAACCCCAATGCGGTTTTTGCGAAATGGGTCTTTCATGCCGAATATGCAACATGGGGCCATGCCGCATTGATCCTTTCGGTGAAGGCCCCCAGAAAGGTGTTTGCGGAGCAGACGCTGATATAATAGTCGCTCGAAATCTCGGTAGAATGATCGCCGCAGGAGCAGCCAGCCATTCGGATCATGGGAGAGACCTCGTTGAAGTCCTGGCAAAGGTCGCGGAAGAAAAGGCTCCAGGTTATTCAATCAAAGATTCTGCGAAACTTAGGGGAGTGGCCTCCGAGTATGGAATATTAATCGATGGGAAAGACGACCTTACGGTGGCAGGTGAGTTGGCCAACGCCATTCAGGAAGATTACGGAACGAGAAAATCCTGTCTAACTCTAGTGTCTAGAGCCCCTCAAAAACGTAAGGCATTATGGGAAAAAGCGGGCATAATTCCACGGGGTATCGACAGGGAGACCTCAGAAATGATGCATCGCACTCACATGGGGGTCGATAACGATTGGGTAAATATACTCAAGCATGGTTTGCGAAATGCCCTGTCAGACGGTTGGGGTGGATCCATGATTGCCACCGAAGTCTCTGACATATTGTTCGGAACGCCTATGCCTTCCAAAAGCACGGTAAACATGGGGGTATTGAAGGAGGATCATGTAAATATTATCGTTCATGGCCATAACCCTGTTGTTTCCGAAACGATCGTTTCAGCGTGTCAGTCGCCTGATTTGCTTCAACTCGCCCGCGAAAAGGGAGCCAAAGGAATTAATCTAGCCGGAGTATGTTGTACCGGAAATGAACTCATGATGAGACATGGTATACCCATGGCAGGGAACCACCTGATGACAGAGCTTGTACTGGTTACAGGAGCAGTAGAGATGATGATCGTAGATTATCAGTGTATCATGCCTGCTGTAAGCCAGGTGGCTTCCTGCTATCATACAAAGATGGTGTCGACCTCTGACAAGGCCAAGTTCCCGGGCATGGAACACCACGAATTTTCTCCTGAGAACGCCCATTCCAAGGCTCAAGATCTGGTAAGGATTGCGGTCGAGAACTTTACACACAGGGACCCTGCAAAAGTGTTCATCCCAGTTAAGCCCCAGGAAGTCATTGGTGGCATGTCAGTTGAAGCTATATTGGGCGCCCTGGGAGGTTCCGCTGGCCCCCTTATTCAGGCGATTAAGGACGGCAAGATTCGGGGAGCAGCAGGTATCGTTGGTTGTAACAACCCCAAGATTAAACATGATTACGGACATGTTGGATTAACTACGAGGCTCATCGCAAATGACATATTGGTTCTCGATACAGGATGCGTGTCTGTAGCCCATGCTAAGGCGGGTCTGAAGAATATGTCCGCGCTCGATCTCTGTGGCCCCGGACTTAAAGAGATATGTGGCGCTCTTGGTATCCCACCTGTACTGCACCTGGGAAGTTGCGTAGATAACGTTAGAATTCTGGTTTTGGTTTCTGCGCTGGCCAATGCTTTGGGTTGTGATATAAGTGATCTTCCGGTGGCAGGTTCCGCTCCGGAATGGTATTCCGAAAAAGCCGTAACAATTGGGTGCTATTTCGTAGCGTCCGGCGTTTTTACCCATCTAGGGCCAATGCCACCAATTACCGGTAGTCTCAATGTGGTTAACCTTTTGACGGATGGTTTAAACGATTTGGTTGGAGCTAGCTTTGCAGTCGAACCTGACCCTGAAAGGGCGGCTCAGATCATCATCAAACACATTGAGGGTAAACGAAAAGGGTTGGGATTGGATTCCCGAGTCATTTAGCTCCAATCTAACCGTGTAATGCCATTCAAAGGATTTTGTCCATTAGTTTCAGTCCATGGAATCGCTGACTGACAAAACTTGGTTTCGAAAGGTCAGATGATGAAAATCAACATCAAAATTGGCAATAAAAGTCTTCTCGCAGAACTTAATGAAAGCCCCACAGCAAAGAAAATTTTGGAGGCTCTTCCTTTCACGTCCAGTTTCAACACATGGGGGGATGAAATTTATTTTTCTGTTCCCGTGGACTCCCATTTGGATGAAACGTCCAAAGAAGTCGTCGAAATAGGCGATTTGGGATATTGGCCACCTGGGTCTGCGTTTTGCATCTTTTTTGGGATGACGCCGATGAGTAGCCCGGGAAAAATCAAACCTGCATCCGCTGTAAACGTTATAGGCAGGATTCTTTGCGATCCGTCAGACTTCAAAGCAGTGATGCATGAATCAAAGGTTACTCTGGAAAAAGCTTAAAGCAGGTTTTCTAAAAATCCGTTGCCAGCATTATCAAAAACCGCCCCAGGTCGAGTTTTGGCTTCAGCTTGGGGTGGTTTTTGAATTCATGACACCACTAAAAACAGAACCTAACGATCGAGAAAATGACTACCCCGCGCCTAATTAGGCGTGATTAATTAAATGCAGACTATTTTTTTAAAATTAAGTGGTTAATTTCAAACTTGAAACTATCGTCAAAAGTGATTACCATGTGAGACCTTTATCTCACTTTTTTTCTTGACGATTGACTCATGTGATGGTCTAAGAGGCTTGAACAGCAGAATATTTTTTTCAAGGATTGCTGTTCCTGATCCCGGATAGTATTCTAAATTTTGTTTCGATGGGTAAAGATTTATCATTTAAGGTTTTTCAAAGTGAGGCATTTTTAATCTAGAGTAGGTGGTAATAGTCCGTTTAGACTCTCTGTAATTGTAATTGTTGTATGGGAGGCTGTTGCGATGTTATGCGGTTGTATTGAATGTCACAGAATTTGGTGTAGTGTTGAGGAGTTTGATTCATTGGACTTGTCAGACCTGAATCTGGAGTGTTGTACAGATATTAGTCATGGGATTTGTCCGGAGTGTCTTCAAAGCCACAAGGACAAGATTCATCAACACCAGAAAAAAAATGGTTATTCGCAGTGTTACAATGAATATGATAACTGTGAAAATAATCGCTGCCTGTTTAGGCGGGCGTGTGGAAATTCTGCAATTAATGACTGGAAGGCTGGAATTGTTTTGTTGAGTGTTGCCAATGCGCGCTAGCAATGCTGTTTTTCTCAAATCATTATAGATGTTCTCCCTGATCCTCTACCAACAATACTAGCTCCACCTCTAAATTTCATAAGATGCCATTGCCGGTGAGTCCAAATCTCATGTTAAACGGCAAGCAGTCCAGCTCTTCCACCGATTCGAATTGAAGTTTGCGGGTCACTGTTGCGGGGACACATTGGGGTCTAAGTTTCGTATCGTGGGAATGCTTTAACCACACCTGTCGAACTCCTGGCTCATGGGATTTTCATGGCAACGCATGATTAAAGCCCCCCAAGGTGTGAGGACTGTGATCTTTCAGATTCGAACCCACAGTTAATCCTGGAAGAATATTGCAGAAAGAACATTAGCCTTAGTTTCCCGCGCCATGCCAATAGGCACGTTCGGTGTTCAAGTGGTCAGATCCAGCCCGCATACCTCACCGCTAGAATCGCCAGTCACCGTCCTTGATATTTTGGATCGTATGAAGCCAAAAGAATTTAAGAGCGTTAAGACATCGTCAACAGATTTCATTTGGTACGTAGACATTCTAGTAAGGATGTTTAAAAAATTCTTCACAAAAGGCGTCAAGGATGCGTCTAACCCATGGTATTCGGAAGATTAGGTCAAATACTACGACGAGAATTCTTCTCAAGTGTGTTCCTCTGAATCGGTTTACACGCCGATTAAATATCATATCAAATTTTGCGGTAATTGCGACAGGTTTCTCGATTTGCCGAAGCCCGATGACAATCGAGGAAAGAACCAAGGTGGCAGTCAGGGAAGCAAAAACCATTGAACAAATAACTGACAAATGAACTAAGCAAAGAGTCAGAGTGTGACAATTGCAAAATTGTTAAAGGTGGTAACGACTCCATGCATTTCCAATCCCGAATCAAACTGGATTTTACGGAGATCAACGAGAGCTTACAATAAGCAAGATCAGGACCCCGAAAAAACGAAAGCCAGACTAACAGGGGGGATGGCAGCCTGGGCTTTCTTTCGATGTGTGTTATTTGAACAATGATGCGTATAGTTACCATGATCGTTCGTCATTGTCAATCACCGTTCGGATTTTTATTAGCAACAAACTAAATTGGCCGCTTTTATACAACTCGACCTTGGCTCAACCCCTATTCTAGTTGAGCTAAGTTGAGAAAAAAAGGACACCAATGTTTAGATAAAAGCCAAGATTCCCTATGGAATGTATACTCTGGAAGTT
>JBMFSZ010000262.1:0-5598 GCA_049967315.1 Desulfomonilaceae bacterium | reverse complement strand
GTTCTTGTACAGATCGTAAACCGCTGCGGCTGTCAATATCGGAACAGCCGCTATGAATGAATACTCTGCGGCGATCCTGCGATCAAGACCACAAAATAACCCTCCCAATATGGTTGACGCCGATCTGGAAACCCCGGGCCATAAAGCCAGGCATTGAATTAACCCGATCTTGATAGCCTGAGAATAAGTAACATCATCTATTATGAAAGTCTTGGCAGACGGTTTCAACTTTTCTGCTATTATGATTGCTATTCCACCTACCCCCAATGCGCCAGCTACAGTCAGCGGGCCGAATAGATACGTCTTTATCGCATGGTGGAATATAGCCCCGACGATTACAGCCGGGATCGTTGTCAGAACAAGGAGGATGATCCCTCGCCATCCCGAGAAACGCTCTTCGTGTGGAACTGATATGAAGGGTATCAGCCCCAGGAAACGATGTCTAAACATGACCACTGCTGCTGAAATGGCTCCTATCTGTATGAACACCTGGAAGCATGTTGCTTTAGGGCCAGTAAAATTTAGAGCAGCTCCTACAACAATTAGATGGCCTGCTGATGAAACGGGCAAATACTCTGTGAGCCCCAGGACAATTCCAAGAATTACCGCTATCCAAATATCACCCATTGATTGACAGCCTCCTTGATCACTTTCCAGCAGGTTTCTATAACACAACTATGGCAGGCATGCCAGTATGCGAGCGGTTTGTTTTTTTGTTGGACTGGCGCTCAATAATTCATAATTAATTTTACCGAAGAGTTGATAATTTAGATCCACGAGAATGAATCCCTTTTCACTTCAATAGCATCGTGTAAATTAAAAGTATTAGAAAGCCACCTATTTCAACCAAGGAGGTAAAAATGAGCAAAGCCGCCATAATACTAAGCGCGATTCTGACCCCTACGGTAGCGTTTGCTGGATTGCAGTCCCAAACGGTAGAATACAGAAGCGGGGACACAGTGCTTGAAGGCTATTTGAGCTACCATCAACCCTCGCAACAAAAGAAACCGGGAGTACTAATCGTACCCGACTGGATGGGTGTGACAGATCCTTACAAGGTAATTGCCAATAAGCTTGCGGAAATGGGATACGTAGCCTTCGTAGCAGACATTTACGGCAAAGACATAAAACCGGCAAACGCCCAGGAGGCAGCGGAACAGGCCGGTAAATACAAATCAAACCGAAAGTTGCTTCGACAAAGGGTCCTTGCGGGATTTGAAGAACTCAGGAAATTGTCAGAAGTTGATCAGAACCGGATAGCAGCCATCGGTTATTGTTTTGGCGGAACCTCAGTAATCGAACTTGCTCGCGCAGGCGCCCCGGTGGTTGGAGTAGTAAGCTTCCATGGGGGGCTGGATAGCCCCTCTCCGGACGATGGGAAAAATATTAAAGCTAAAGTCTTAATTTTGCATGGGGCCGACGACCCGCTCGTTCCACCCAAGGATATAGCCGCATTCCAGGAAGAAATGAGAAAAGGAAAAGTTGATTGGCAAATGATATACTATGGTGACGCGGTTCATTCGTTCACCCAAAAACAAGCAGGAAATGACAAATCATCCGGTGTGGCTTACAATGAAAAGGCTGACAGACGGTCGTGGGAGGCCATGAAGGAATTTTTCAAGGAAATTTTCAATCAGTAGCTAGAAAAGGGCTGCCCAATAGAGATGCTAAATGGCGGGTCGGGAAGAGACAGGTGAAAAAGGGCAGCCCCCAGTATCATCGGATTAAAATATTAAGCTAATAATTTGTTTCGATTAAAATTGTGTTAGACAACAAATTTACGGTTAAATTTAGTCGTCCCACGGTATCGAGTTTAGATGCCGGTCTAGCTTCTGGAAGTATACGTCAGTGGTCCACGTGGTTCCGTACTTGACTTCAGCGCCTTCCCCCATGGAACGTCTGCCAATGATCGCAAATGGTGAATCTCCAAATATCTCTCTGTGCCTCTTTGCAATGATCTGATGAATATCGGTGTAAATGTAATCAGGATCCTTTTCCAGAAGAAACGCTTTCAATATTTTGTCCTTTGGTATAAGCGGAAGCGCCTCCTGCGCAGCGATAAGAGTTTCGGATCCGGCGATATCAAGTTTGCCATCTTTGTCACGACGTAACAGATCCCCATCTATACCTATATTCTGCCCACTAAGGTCTCTTATCCTGATTTGTTCCATCATGTTCCTGCTCGAAAAAAAACCGTAATTGTAGTCCATCCCTACGAAAAAAAGCCAGGACAGTTCAGGTCCATGATTGTTCCATGCGGCGTATTGAATAAATGCTGGCTTTAGCGCAGCCACTCCAACGTCTACACCACCATTGATCGTGTACATATATTCAAGCAACTCGTCATCTGAAAAATTGTCACCACGTTCCTTCATGACTTTACGGGCCGTGGAAAACTTAAGCTGCATCGATCCCTTGGATCGTATGACATTGGTAAGCTTGCCAATTTTTCTGTTTATAACCCCCCTGACTATTGCGGGAAGTTTTGACGTGTCTGATCTTAAATCCGCTGCTATATTCCTTGCGACTAACTCAATTTCCCATTCCGTCTTACAATTTATCAATTTCGCATAATAACGATCCTTATATTCACCGTACAATTTGGCTACCGGAGGAATAGCCAGCAAAGAACCATATTTCTGGTAAAGTTTCTCTTCGGCTCTGGCTAACATGTTCTCCATGGAGCGATCTCTTGATGGGTCTATTGCCAGAGGGTTTGCATGAAACCCGGATTCGATCGATATTATTGATGCTACAAGTCCTAAAAGCTCTTTGCACAATGGAAGTTGATTCCGTTGCAGAGCCAACATTATGGCTTCAATCCATGCCCGCTGCGAATGCAGAGGACAATTCCAGGGTCTGGTTGATATAAATCTGGATAACCAGACGTAGGCCGATTCCGTGTCCAGGATATGAACCGATTGCCGCATAAGTCGGTCCTCGTTTTCCAGTGACGGACCTATAAGTTTTCTGATTTCATTTTTCTCTTTTAGGACCTGATCTTCCTGATCGCCATCTCCTGTGTCTAAAGAATTATGGGAGGAATCGATTTTTTGCGGAAGGGCTGCAGGCCCGCCATCATGGCCAGTAAAAGAGGATTTTTTTATGACATCTACATTTTCATCGGACCAAATGGAAATTTGACTCGACCACGCGTGAGGAACCAGCAAAATGTGTCCCACAATCAGCGCCAGTAAAATTGTCAATTGGAAACTGTACTTTATAGAATAGCTACTGAAAGATCTTGCAGTTCTACGTACTGCTGCAAATAGATATGCTTCAGTCGCCAAAATTTAACTCCTGTAAAGCCTGAGATTCAATCATCCCGGGCTCCCTAAAAATCACCATGGCAAAATATACTGTAACAAACAGTCTCGCAATAGTCTTCATGATTTGTTACAACATTTCAGTTCATCGAAGATGAAGTTATGATTAACATTGGTCGTATCTGCGCAGAGTAAAACGGAGGGCCTGTTGGAAATCGAAATCAGAGAACATGGGGGAGCCATGATTGTCACTGTAACGGGTCGGCTTGAAACATTGTCCCCCCCGTCCTCTGAGAAAATGCTTGAAAATCATGTCCCCAAGGCTACAAACAAAGTCATTCTCGATTTAAATGACCTTCAATATGTTAGCAGCGCCGGTCTGAGATCATTCCTTGTCCTGGCCCAAAAAGCCAGGGCCGTGGGTGGATGGGTTGTTTGCTGTTCGGCAAGCGGTCTGGTCAAGAAGGTTCTTGAAATAAGTAAATTTTGTGAGATCTTGCCGGCATTTGATACCTTGGACGACGCTCTGAAACAAAAACAAGTTTAATCGGGGGATGAGGAAACTCGAAGCAGGTCATGTTTCATTGGTTCCATTCCAGCATTAACGCCAAAATTGCCCTGGTTGTGTTGATTGCAATGGGCTTGGTCTTGATCCTCGTCTTGGGCATTACAGGTCTTTTCTCCTACTCTTTCGTAAAATCAGACGCTAAAACTGATATTCTTAAGCTTGCTTCCACGACGGCGAGTCGTCTCTCCCAAGAGTTGTCAAGTGTCGCCACACTGACCAGGAACCTTGCATACTCATTGCAAATCGGCAAATGGGACAAGGAATCAGTTAATAGCCTGCTGATGACGGTTGTGCAAAGGAATAGAGATGTTTATGGTTCCACCGCTTCTTTCGGCCCTTATGAATTTAACCCTGACCTAAAGGCTTATGCTCCCTATTTCTATAAAGGGAGCAACGGAATTACTTTCGTTCAGCTTGCTGACTCATACGATTACTTTGAGAAGGATTGGTTTAAAAAACCGGTCCAGGAAAAGAAGCCGGTCTGGAGTGCCCCATATTTTGATATAGGTGGTGGCGAGACTCTCATGATTACGTATTCGTGTCCAATTTTTGAGCCGACACGAAACCAATCGGAATTGAAAGTCAGAGGGGTGCTTACTGCTGACATTTCCTTGGACCATATAAAAGAAATGGTCTCAGCGATCAAGGTTGGCGCCACGGGAAGCGCTTTTCTTATTTCTAAAGACGGGACACTGATCGTCTGGCCGAAAAAAGATCTTGTTCTTCGGGAAACAATTCAGAGTTTGGCGGAGCGTCAGGGTGACAACAAGCTCAAGGCAGTTGGAGAAAAGATGTTGCGGGAAACGAGCGGATTCTTTGACGCCGGGACCAGCTTTCGTAAGGATGACTCATTTCTCGCATTTTCCAGTCTGCCTACTTTTGGTTGGCGGCTGGGCCTGGTAATCCCCAAGAGGGAATTGTTCGCAAATACCTATATGCTTGAGAAAATCCTCTCTTTTGTTGCTTTAGGAGGATTGATCTTACTGTTCACGCTAAGTTTGCTGGTTGCCCGTTCGATTTCGGCTCCCTTAAAGAATATGGCGTTTGCGACAAGCAAGGTCGGTGAGGGAGATTTTGATATAGATTTTGTGGAGAAAAACAGGCTTGACGAAGTTGGAAAGCTGGCGCGCTCTTTCATGGACATGGCTCAGGCGCTAAAGAAATATATGTCTGATCTTACTGCGGCCACAGCAAACAAGGAAAGAATTGAAAGTGAATTAAGAATCGCATCGGAAATCCAGAAAAGCATGCTCCCTTCAATCTTTCCCCCTTTTCCCGAGCGGAAGGAGTTTGATATTTATGCGCTAATGCGCCCAGCCAGGGAAATTGGTGGAGATTTTTTCGATTTCTTCCTCCTCGATGAAAATCATCTCTGTATTTCTGTTGGGGATGTTTCGGGAAAGGGAGTCCCTGCAGCGCTTTTTATGGCAGTTACCAAATATCTGATTGAGGCCTCCACAGGTGTAGACACGAAAATATCCATGAGCCTTGAGAAGGTAAACAGCCTTTTGGCCAAAAATAACGAGACATGTACTTTTGTGACAGTCTTTCTCGGAGTTTTGGATCTCAAAAGTGGTGAATTTGTTTACGCCAATGCCGGTCATAATCCTCCTCTTATATGGACCCAAAACCAGGAAGTTCGTCTACTTGAAACAGTTGGTGGACCACTGCTCGGTATCCTCGATCCTGCTAATTTCTCTATCGGAACGGCCACCCTGGTTCCTGAAGGAAGATTGCTGGTATATACAGACGGTGTTACGGAGG
>JBMFSZ010000261.1:0-5608 GCA_049967315.1 Desulfomonilaceae bacterium | reverse complement strand
CAAGCGGAGAGTGAGATAGCTTCCATAAATATGGTTATGGGCGCGGCCGCGGCCGGCGCCAGAGTCATGACGTCCTCCTCGAGTCCGGGAATCAGTCTGAAACAGGAAGGCATGTCCTACCTTGCTGCAATGGAACTGCCCGCCGTCATAGTCAACATGATGCGGGGAGGTCCGGGCCTTGGCAATATTGCCCCTGCCCAGGGAGACTATTTTCAGGCCACGCGTGGTGGTGGACATGGCGACTACCGTGTAATTGTACTCTCTCCAGCGTATGGCCAGGAAATCGCTGACATGACCAGGCAGGCTTTTGACATGGCCGATCATTACAGGACCCCTGTAATGATACTTGGTGATGGGATGATGGGTCAGATGATGGAACCGGTGGAATTCCCGGAACCGTTAGACCTAGCCAAGTTACCTGAAAAGAACTGGATTGTTAATGGATCGAAGGGTAGGGCTAGCCGCACCATACTGTCCCTGTTGCTCGATCCACCGAAAGAGGAAGAACACAACTGGCGCCTCGCCCGTAAGTATGAAGTGATCTCATCGGAGATACCCGATCAGGAGATGTACCTGACGGATGACGCGGAAATGGTAATCGTCGCCTACGGAACTGCGGCCCGCATAGCGAAGGGGGCAGTGCACCGAGTGAGGGAAGCGGGTTTGAAAGTCGGTTTGTATAGGCCGAAGACCCTTTGGCCATTCCCGTCCAAGCCTTTGAAGGGGCTTTGCGATCATGTGCGGGAATTTTTAGTATTTGAGATGAGTATGGGTCAGATGGTGGAAGATGTCCGGTTGGCTATTGAAGGCCACCGCAAAGTGTCATTCTATGGAAGACCTGGCGGTGTGGTTTCCACTCCAGAGGAGGTAGCCGCCATATTGTCTAGCGCATATCAGGCGAACCATCAAAAACCCTGAAAGGGAGCGGGCAAATTGAAGAAAATATTTTCAAGACCAAAATCTTTGAAGGACAATCCTTTCCACTATTGTCCTGGCTGCGGACACAGCGTCATTCACAGGCTCGTAGCGGAAGTGATTGATGAGTTAGGTATACAGGACAGGACCATAGGTGTGCCGCCAGCCGGTTGCGCCGTGCTCGCCTACAACTATTTCGATGTGGATATGTGTGAGGCCCCTCATGGTCGGGCCGCTGCTGTCGCTACAGGTTTGAAACGAATCCTTAAAGACCGTGTGGTTTTTACCTATCAGGGAGACGGTGACATAGCCGCTATCGGCACCGCCGAAACAATTCACGCCGCAAATCGTGGTGAAAGGATCACGGCCATCTTCGTGAACAACGCAGTCTACGGTATGACTGGCGGACAGATGGCTCCTACCACCCTGGTCGGTCAGGAAAGCACGACTTCGCCAGGCGGCAGACTGCCAATTCGTGACGGATATCCGCTCGATTTGAGCGCAATGCTGGGTCTGGCCGCAGGCGCCGCGTATATTGAAAGGACCACTGTAACAAGTCCTAAGGGTATTATGAGAACCAAAAAGGCGATCAAGAAAGCCTTTGAAACACAACTGCAAGACAAGGGGTTCGCCTTGGTTGAAGTCCTGTCACCTTGTCCCACAAACTGGAAAATGAGCCCAACGGACGCTGCCCGGTGGGTGGAAGAAACCATGACACAAATGTTCCCCCTTAAGGTAATTAAAGATGTCGCTTAAGATTGTATTTTCAGGATTTGGTGGCCAGGGTGTACTTATGATGGGCTACGTCCTCGCTGTGGCAGGAATGAAAGAGGATAAGCATGTTACATACCTCCCGGCTTACGGCGCCGAGGTTCGTGGCGGCACGGCGAACTGCACGGTAGTGGTATCGGATGAAGAAATAGCGTCACCAATAGCTTCTTCTCCAGATTTCGTGGTGGCCATGAACTATCCCTCCATGGTCAAATACCAGAATATGGTTAGGTCTGGTGGCACAATGTTTCTGAATTCCGACCTCATAACCGAATCGCCAGCTCGCGAAGACATAAACGTTGTAAAAGTCCCCGTAAACTCACTGGCACACGAAATGGGGTCAGACCGTGCCCTTAACATGGTCATGCTGGGGGCTGTCAGACAGACTACGAACATTGTTTCGGAAAAATCCATATCATTGGCGATTGAGACCGTCCTTGAAGGCAAAAAACAGAAATTTGTGGACGTAAATCAGAAAGCCGTATCCGTTGGCGCAGATTTTATTCGAGGTTCCAAATAGATTTAACAGCTTAAAAAATTAACATCGTTTCGTTTATACACGTTGGAGGTCTTTATGAAAACGGTTAGAGAGGTTACTGTCCAAATTCCCAACAAGCCTGGCGCCCTATCGAATATTCTTGAATTGCTAGGGGCGAACTCGATTTATGTCTTAGGTTTCAGCGTGAAAGTTTCGGGTGAGAATGGGGATTTGTCTCTCATAACCAGTGACCCTTCGCGAACTCACAACATATTCGAATCATCCGGCTTCAGAACTTCTCTTTCTGATAGGCTGGTTGTTGAGGTCCCTCAGCACCCGGGTGGGTTGAACGCCCTTCTAAAGCCGCTTAAAGTTGCAGGCGTAAATATTGAAAATATGTATTATATGCAGGGTGCTTACGCTGTCTTGAAGCGGCCTATCCTGGTGTTAGCCGTTGATGATAACGCTAAGGCTTTCGATGCGCTGTTAGGGGAGTGGGTCGTGCTCAAGGGTGAGGAAGTCCTGGGTTACTAGGTGATTAGCTATCCCTGATTCGTGTTTGTTACATTCTCTGAAGAGGACTGATCACTGGCGCACTGGTACTGCTAGAGTCCTTTTCAGAAAACACACCATACGTTCAAAGGCATCAAGTAGCGCCGGTTTCATAAAACGGTTTTCCGTACGCAAATCATACAAGATGTTGAACATGTGGCCTTGGCCTGGATAAATGTTCAGTTCAAACGGTCTCATGTTCGTTTTCAATTCCATTGCCAGTTGTTTGGCATACTTCACATTATAAACTTCATCTTTTTCCCCGTGAAAAATCTCAACCGGTGGTAGCCTGTATGGTTCATATGGCATTATCCAAGGCCAGCCGCCATAATTCCATATTACGGCCTTTACCCTTTGATCTCGACAGGCCACCGTAAGCACTGCGTTTGCTGCTTGAGAGAACCCGCTTAGAGCTATTCTTTGCCGGTCCACTATGGGCCAGCAACTCATGTAGTTCATGGTGGCAGTGAATGATTTGAGATAGAATTCCTTGCCTACAGCCAGTTTTGCTCCAACATATCCCTGATTGAAGCTCCCGAGCATGTATCCGAAACCACGATCCCAGTTCCACGGTCCAGGCGCCATGGATTCCGGATAATTTGATGGATCGATAAGAATTACTACGAAATCACGGTTTGCGAGATTCTGGCAGTGATCGTGATACTGATAGATTTTTGTCGCTCCTACACCGACGCCAGCAATGACGAGAGGCAACGGTCGAGTGACTTTGTGCTGAGGTAGGAAAACGTAACCAGGCAGTGTCTCACAATTTCCCTCAGGGATGAGTACCCTTGCGTAATAAGCATACGACTGGTCAGTTGTTACAAAAAAGAAGATAAAACAAATCGTTATTAAGCCGGATACAACTCGATGCAGATTCATACCAAACCCGTAAATCGCACCCTAGAGAGCGCGCTCTCAACAAAAAATTAGCAATACTAAAAAATATAGAAATAATATTCAAGGTTATCACCATGTTAAATATCTGTCAATAAGTAAATATATGATAAATATGAACCGGTTAGTATGTAAGATAATTTAAGTTCGTAACAAAACGAAAGTATTAAGGATCAGCTGAAAGTGTAAGCGAGTATGCAGTGAGCGGAAAAGACGGAACAGGCTCCACTCTACACAGCGTTCATTTTGTCAGGACAAAATTCTAAACACAATTTTGCTGGATTTGGTTTGAATCGGTCATCTTTCGTTTGGCCTCCGAAATGTTTACTTTTTCCCAACATATATCGTTGGAATGACACTCATCCCCAGTCGTAATACAGGAATGGCGGATACGTTGGGCTCGTCAATAGTTATCTTGACGGGTATCCGCTGAACCACTTTCACGAAGTTTCCTGTGGCATTCTCTGGAGGCAGCAGAGAAAAAACCGACCCTGTTCCAGTCATGATCGAATCTACCTTGCCCCGGATCACTACGCCGGGGTAGGTGTCCACTTCAATGCTTACTGACTGACCGGGACGGACATCAGTAAGTTGAGTCTCTTTAAAATTTGCCGTAATCCAAACATTTGGAGGCTGCAACGGAACAATCTCGAGCAATCTCTGGCCCGGTGTCACAAACTGGCTGGGTTCAATATTCTTTTGAGTGACATAGCCATCAACTGGCGAGAGTATTTTGGTGTAACTCAGATTGAGTTTTGCTTGCCTTACCTGAGTTTCCGCAAGACGTACCTTTGATTTTTGGGCCTCCACCTGGCGGGATTTAATCTCAGCTTCTTTGCTCCCTGTTTTCGCAAGCGCTATATGGGATTGTTTTAGTTCAATATTTGATGCTTGCGATGCCTTTTGTTTCTTCACAGATTCGAGTTTAGCCTGAGCGTTTCTAAGTTGTGCCAGAACTGATTTGTAATTTGTTTCGGCTTCGTCCATGGTTTGTTGCGAAATCGCTTCACCTTTTCTGAGGATCGTTTTGCGCTTAAAATCTAGTTCGGCGAGATGATATTGTGCTTGAAGCCGGTTTACCTCCTGGGCGGCGGCATCTTCGTCGCGTTGAATCTGTTCCAATGTCTCACGAAGACTCTGAAGTTCGGCTTTTGCTCCGCGGACCTGTTCAGCCGTTTGAGCAAGCTGCAGCGGCACTCCTAGTTCGAGAGAGGCCAGTGTTGCACGACTGTCGGACAACTGGGCTTCGGCTTGAGCCAGCGCAACCTCGTAGTCTGTAGAGTCTAGAGACACCAACGGTTGATCCTTTTTAACGAATTGGTTGTCGTCGATCTGGACTTGGGAGACATATCCGGAAATTCGCGGGGTGATGACAAATACATGACCGTCCACGTACGCGTCATCCGTAGAAACTCTGTTTCTGGCCCAAAGCCAGTAGGCGAAGCTCACGATGATAATCAGCACCAGCATTATGATAAAAATTGTCTTGTATTTATTGGTAAACAGCTTCATGTCGTTTCATCTGCAGGGCTTACCAGGACAGTACCAAATAGGGCAGCCCCCTCCTTTAAAAAACCGTTTTCGATCCTTCATGGTGTTATTTTCCACATTCTATGGACAGAAAAGGGGTGAATTTTTCATAATATCTTGACCTGAAGGGAAGAAATATCAGATTAAATAGACTAGGAAAGAGGGCGGTGGCTTTAAGGGAGCGACCGCCCGAGTCATGTACGGGCCTATGGCCCTCAAAAGGTCTTTTGATGATAATCTTTGTTCGTATTTGCATCAAGGAGATTATTGCCAAGGGGCGAGATTTTCCTTGGCCGCGACCGGATGCGTGTCCTTGTTGTAATGGTCATCGGATATGGGGCCATGGATTCGTGGCGGCGTTTTTTGATGGGTTCTCATGTCAGGTTTTGTTGCGGCGGTATCGGTGTCCAGACTGTCACTGTGTGTTGAGGTTGCGTCCGTCCGGTTACTTTAAGCGATTTCAGG
>JBMFSZ010000260.1:0-5619 GCA_049967315.1 Desulfomonilaceae bacterium | reverse complement strand
CGAGTTCAGGAGATGGTTTATCGACAAACTTCGGACACGACGCGGCTTAAAACCACAAGGTAAGATATGTTCATTCTATAATTTGGAACCAGCCCTCGATAGACTTGCTGAGGCTGTCAGAAACGGGCTGGACATCAAAAAGATTTATAAATTGATGGGCTTGTGAGTGTTTTCAGGCCCAATTGTTCGTCGACGGAGAGTTCAGGTTGGTATTTGAATGCCCCAGAATAGTCATCGCAGGAACTAACAGCGGTGTTGGGAAAACATCGGTAACGCTGGCGCTTGTTAGTGCCCTCCGAAAGCGTGGGCTCAGAGTGCAAACTTTTAAGGTAGGTCCTGATTATCTCGACCCCACCTACTTGTCAATTGCCTCTGGCCAGCCATGTTATAACCTGGATGGCTGGATGACTGACAGGAATTACGTCACAAAACTTTTCCTTGATAAAGCTTCAGGGGCCGATCTTGCTGTAATTGAGGGAGTTATGGGCCTGTTTGATGGAAGCGACCCGGAGGGACCTGAGGGGTCTACTGCCGAAATAGCCTCGTGGCTCAACGCTCCCGTGCTATTAGTCGTCAATGTCCATGGGTTGGCCCGAAGCTTGGCGGCTATTGTTCATGGATTTGCCGATTTTGATCCTGGTGTGAAAATATCAGGCGTCATCGCCAATCATTGTGGCTCAGAGCGACATGGGAAATGGATATCGCACTCTCTAGAGGCTTCACACCTTCCGAAGTTGGTTGCTCACCTCACAAGAGGCTCCCTGCCCAGTCTTCCAAGTCGCCACCTTGGGTTGGTATCTGCTGATGCGCGCATACTCAATCAGCGGGTTCTGGACGAAATGGGTCAAGCAATCGAGAAACAATGTTCGCTCCCAAATATTCTGGCTATTGCCCGAAACGCTTCACCTCTAAAGATACAACCGCCGACTATAAGTGAAAATCCCTCTCACAAATCAATTCAGTTGGGGATCGCCAGAGATGAAGCTTTTCATTTCTATTACATGGACAATCTTGAAGCCCTGTCAGCAGCGGGATGCGAATTAGTTGAATTTTCACCAGTTAGATCCGGAATGCTGCCTGAGGGACTCGACGCTCTTTACCTCGGGGGTGGTTATCCTGAAGAGCATGCTGCCGAACTCGCAGACAACAGGACCATGATTGATTCGATAAAGCGGTTTGCTGAATCAGGTCGACCCGTGTATGCCGAGTGCGGCGGACTCATGTATTTATCAAAGGGAATCCAGTCAAAAGATCTTCAACAGTTTGAATTAGTTGGACTATTTCCAAGCTGGACACGAATGTTGCCGAGATTAAAATCGTTAGGATATGCCGAAATTACTCTAACTCAAAACTCCCTTTTTGGCGCCAAAGGAACCAGGATAAGGGGACATGAATATCATTACTCCGAGTTGATTTCTGACCCTACTGAAAATGGTTATTGGACCAAGGCATATCAAGTTACCGCGCCCCTTAAAAAAGTAAACCGGTTAGAGGGATTCCAACGAGAGAACATATTAGTTAGTTATATTCATGGGCATTTCGCGTCTAAACCTAATTCTGTAAGTCATTTCGTTTCACTTTGCAAAAACGTCAAACGCCGGGAAAATTAATATGAGCAATCAGTATGGTGACAAGGGCCTACCAGTACAGCCCATCATAAATGACCTTTACGAAAATCCCATAAGCGCAGAAGAAATAGAACGAAGGTCTTTTGAGATCATCGATAGAGAAGCGCCTCCCCACAAATTCTCGGATTCCGAATGGCAGGTAGTTCGACGGATGATCCATACCACTGCCGATTTTCAATTGATGGACATGATAAGGTTTTCGTCAACGGCCATCGAATCTTCGGTCAGGGCTTTAAAATCTGGAGCGAAAATTTTTGTAGACTCGAACATGATACGATCTGGCCTCTCCCTGGCAAGACTTAAGCAGGTTTGCGCAAAATACTCCCTGCTAGATATTGTCTGTAATGTAGCTGACCCCGATATAGCAGCCACGTCTAAGGAGAGGCGGCTTCCAAGATCACTTTTTGCAGTGGATAAGGCTCGCCCCATATTGGGTGGCTGTATCGCCGCGTTTGGAAATGCGCCGGTCGCCTTGATGGAGTTGAATCGCTTAATTGTGGAAGAAGGAATTAAACCCTCTGTTGTTATCGGCATGCCGGTTGGGTTTGTGCATGTGGTGGAGAGCAAAGATGAACTCATGTCACTCGACGTGCCTTACATCACTATTACCGGCAGGCGTGGGGGGAGCCCTCTAGCTGTGAGCGCTATTCACGCTCTTTGCTCTCTGGCCATGACAGTGGATTAGAGGGTGATGATTAAGTACAGAATATTTCCAGAGGAAAGCATGGTACAAATTTCCATGAACCAAAGGGAGGTGTCAGATTGGGTGATTCTATAAAGAAGGCCATAATTCTCATGGGTCACGGCAGCCGGGTCCCGGACGCTGGCAGACATATGGAGCAGGTGGCTACGGGCCTGAAAGATAAATTTGGATACAACATAGTGGAAATATGTTACATGTCCCGCCTCGGACCCCACTTTCCGGAAATTTTCGAGAAATGTGTAACTCAGGGCGCTTCCGAGATAGTCGTTATCCCATATTTTCTACATGACGGGCTCCATCTGGTTTTAGACATACCTGAAATGATGCAGGAAATTGGAAGCAGATATCCTAACGTGAAACTGGTTCTGGGAGAAAACCTTGGATTTGACGATACGCTTGTTGATTTGGTTCAGAAACGCATATCGGCTTCGGCAAACCGTTCCGATGTACGAGATCTGATTTTACCTCCCCGACAACAGTTTCCTGTTCCACCGGGCCAACATGAATTTGTGCCGATGTCCCCTGAAGAAGCAGCAAAGTTCTTGAATCAGGATCACGGTCATAGCCATTGAGGAGGAAATAACCATGTCTAGAAATTCTCGAATTGCCATCGTAATAGCAATGGTTTCTTTTTTAGGTTTGACGGCCTCTACACCTTCTTATGCGATGCATATCTCGGAAGGCATATTGCCTATGGGATGGGCAGTCCTCTGGTTTCTGGCTTCTCTTCCGTTCGTTGTGCTCGGTTTAAGAAGTCTTCGCATCAGGAGTGAAAAGGAACCGCATTTCAAAGCTCTTGTCGGACTCGTAGGCGCAGGTGTTTTTGTAATTTCTTGCATGCCGATCCCTGTTCCAATAGCCGGCACATGTTCACACCCTTGCGGCACAGGATTGGCCGCTATCATAATCGGTCCATTTACAAGTGTGCTAGTCTCAAGTGTAGCGTTGCTTCTACAAGCCCTATTTCTTGCGCATGGAGGATTAACAACTTTAGGGGCCAATATAGCCTCCATGGGTGTAGCCGGATCTTTTGCTGGTTATGGTATATTTATTTTGTGCCGCAGAATTGGGCTTTCTTTTGTTGTAGCCGCCTTCCTGGCGGGTCTTTTGTCCGACTGGGCAACTTACGCCACAACATCTTTCATACTGAGCGCTGCCCTCCATACCGACACATCATTCTGGAAAATGTTTGTAACCATTCTTTTGGCTTTCGTGCCAACACAAGTCCCATTGGGGATCCTGGAAGGTTTTCTATCGGCGGGAGCTTACACTTTTATCCATTCCAGGCGACCTGAATATCTTGGAATATTTGCAAAAGGAGGGTTAGCATGAAGAAACCGGTTATAGCTCTGGTTTTGATAACGGTTTTTGTGATTGGCGCAGCCTTGTTGGCTCACCACAAAAATGAATGGGAAGGCGTTGATGATTCAGTAGTTAAAAAATTCGCGGAACAGGCAGGAAGACCTCCCCGCGAACCCTACATAAATATAGCTCAGGGGGACATGGAGCTTTTCTTTTTTCTCATTGCCGGACTGGTAGGTGGGTTTACGGCCGGATATTATTTCCGCGAACTTTTCCCACCAACTCGGAAAATGGTTGGTAATTCTACTAATGTTTGATCTGTTTCTGGACTTTTTTGCAAACAGGGAAAATCGTCTTACGCTGATGGACCCGCGTACCAAAATGATAGTCGCGTCAAGTCTGATTTTGGCGGTTATCCTTTCAACGAAGGTGACTTTACCGATGATCGTGTTAGTGTTATGCGTGTCCATCATGCTCGTTATTGGTGTCCCTTTTAAAATAGTTTTTCTAAGGTTGATAGCGCCTTTGAGCATCATTCTAGCCTTGGTAATAATTCAAACATTCAGCTTGAATGGGAACGGCTTTTTTTCCTTTACGTTATTTGGCCAACATTTTGTGGCGACTCATGAAGGGCTCTGGCATGGTGTGATGTTGGCTTCCCGAGTCCTGGGAGCGGTAAGCGTTATGATTCTACTTGGGGCAGTCACTCCTGCTCACAGAATATTCCACGCGTTAAGATGGTTTAAAGTACCTGACACCTGGGTCGAGATCGCTCTTTTGATTTACAGATACACATTTACTCTGGCGGATCAAACGTCAGATATCTCTGAAGCTCAAAAATTACGACTCGGATATTCAAGTGTCCGCACAACACTTTCATCGATTGGCGTGTTGGCGGGAACCGTAATCACGAGATCGATCGACCAGGCGATGAGGACCTATGAAGCCATGACTCTAAGAGGATATAATGGGGCAATGAGGTTTGAATCTTTGCCCAAAATTCCGAAAATGGAGTTTATGGGGTTGTTAATCGTATTGCCACTAATATTCGCCTCATATTGTATCGCTGAACGGTGGCCAAAATGAATCAGGAACCCGCTATTCAAGCTTTGGGGGTTTCGTATACGTATCAAGAAGGGACTCGGGCCCTAAGTAACGTGAATTTCTGGGTTGATTCCGGGGAATTTGTCGCAATGCTCGCTTCAAATGGCTCTGGGAAGACCACTCTCATAAAAGTCCTTGTTGGCCTGTTGGAACCTCAAGATGGAACAGTCAATATTAACGGGCATCACATTGGAAAGTTTTCCCGTAAAGACCTTTGCAGACATATTGGACTTGTACTTCAAAATCCTGTGGATCAGTTATTTGCCGCAACGGTTGATGAAGATGTTGCTTATGGCCCCAGAAACCTCGGATTGAGCAGTGAAGAGGTTAATGAACGAGTGTCAGAATCGCTTCAATCAGTTGCGGCGTCGGATCTTCGTTGGCGTCCGATCCATCACCTTAGCTTTGGCGAACAAAAACGGGTATCAATGGCAGGTGTTTTGGCGATGCGCCCCTCGACCCTGATTCTTGATGAACCTACGGCAGGCCTGGATCCTGCTGGAGAAGCTATGATGATGAGACTGCTCAATCGCCTCAACCGAGAAAAGGGAATTACAGTCATTTTAGCGACTCATTCAGTTGATTTGTTACCTCTTTTTGCCGACAGAATATACGTACTCAGGCATGGAAAAGTACTCAAACAAGGTCCGGCAGATCAAATTTTTTGTGATCACCAAATGATAGAACACGCGTGTCTTCGGCTTCCCTACGTGGCAGACCTGTTGCATAAAATGAAAGAATATGATGGTGTCCCCATAAACGGCCTTCCGCTCACCCTGGGCGAAGCTCGCATGCGTCTACTTGAACTCATTCCCGAAAATCTGATCACAAAGCAGGCCGAGGTTAAATTCCAATGAGCGCAGGCCGCACGGGTTTCACAAC
>JBMFSZ010000259.1:0-5653 GCA_049967315.1 Desulfomonilaceae bacterium | reverse complement strand
AGAGTTTAAAAGCCTTAGAGTTCAGGCCCGATATCGTAGAAGCATGCATAAACATCGGGATAGCTTTCAGCCAAAAGGGTATTTTGGACCAAGCTCAAAAGAGCTTTGAGAAGGCCATTGCGATCGATCCTAAGTCGGCCATCGCTCATTTAAACCTCGCAAACATCTATTTGGCATCAGGGGATTTCACAAAAGCGATTGAACATAATTCTTACGCTGTGCAGAGTAAGCCCGAATTTGGAATGGCCCACAACAATCTTGCCGTAGCGTATTTTCAGAATAACGAAATTGAAAAAGCCAGGACTCACGCTCATCAGGCATCGAGTTTGGGGTACAAGGTGAATCCTGAGTTCCTCAAACAACTTGATAATTAAAAAAATAAAGTAATCAAGCTCAAGCAAAACGTATGGACGCTGCTACCGGATTACTGAACGCTGTTAGCGAAGAACCGGCTAGCGGCCTTCTTTTTTGTAGCGGGAAGACTTTTGTAAAAGTTGTTAAGTTCCTCGGACTCAAATTCTAGGTGTGGTTCAGCCGTCTGATTTTTAAAGATCTTCGGAATTACGTCACCAGACAGCAGCTTGAGGAAAGGGCCGATTTCACTAGCCGACAAGGATTTAGTCTCTTTTTTGACAAATTGCGGATCCATGGCCCATGCCTCAAAAAAGAGATCTCGAAAGAATTTTGCATTCCTACAGGCATGAAATAATATCCTTCGAATTCTTGGGCCACCATCTTTAAATTCTATCAACGCCTGTTCTCTTTCGATCTGCGGAGTGGCGCTATCTTTCGCCAATTCGTAACGTTCAATGCCGGGTATGGATAGCAATGCTTTGAGATCCTCAAATTCAAGAGGAATGCCAGCCAGGGCTTCTCTGACTTTCGGAACTATAGTTTTTAGAGAGTCGGCATCTATGATTTCCAGCAAGTCAATCAATTGAGGGCCGGTGAAATCATTCAAATAGACATATTTACTGAAAACCTTCTGGTAAGGAGCCATGTCATGAAAAAGCCTGATGACCTGTTCGGGCATCAGTGAACGCCATGACAAATGCGGAGCTAAGGCGGCGATTCCTTTTTCAGGTACCCTTGAAAGCCTTTCGATGAGGTTTTCGAAATCAAATTCGTCATACCCTCCAGCGCTCGCTACTAGCTGGTCGAGCTCATCCAGCCTATCGGACAATATTGCTATACGCTGCCAGCGCTTAAAGAATATCGTTGAAGATGGCGAATTTATCGTTTGCCAGTCATTCAGGATGGTCATCACCATTTTCTGAACCGTCCTGATGACTTCTTTGGCCAACTGTGAGGCGGCGTCCTCAGCTAGATCCCGACCGAGTTCATGGATTACCTCAATGACGGCGCTCTCGATTTCATCCGGAAACGGATCTTCGACCCGTTTCCAATCTATGGAGTTAAGGAATTGTCTGATTTCCTCTACACTTAAAGATATTGGGCTCTGAGCCTCAACATGCGTCGAAATCGCGAGAGTATTTATCAAGGCTTCACGGATGGAATCAACCTCCGACAAATTTTCTGCTCGAATCGTTGGTGAGCGGTTAAGATGTCCAAAAGGCAAAATTTCCTTGAGTCTTAAGATAAATTGATAGCGCTTCAATTCGGATTCATAATATTCAAGCACTGTCAGAGATGTGAAAAGATCGTCTTCAAGGGTCAGAGATTTTATTGTATATATTTCCGCTTCAGTGAAGACGCTCATCTTCGAGAGAGTGTCACAGGCCAACTCACTTAAGCATTCGTAATCTTTCTGGTTTACCAATATTTGAATACGGTCCTCCAGAAGAAGTTTTCGCCACTCCCTTCTGAGATTGCTTATCCTTGTGTAAGCCAACCGAAACAAATCGACCGGGCTTAGCTGGTTCAAATAAGCTATGCCTTCGGAAATGTCACCTTCGCTCTTCATTTCGAGGCCAATGCCCACCAGCCTCATAACGGTTTGCTGAACTTTGGCAAGCTGCTCTAACGACCTGAAATCTATTTCTTTCTGTAAGACGTATTTGTTTGCCATAGCCACCGAAATTCTGACAATTTCATCGGCCTTTTCGCGAGCCAACTCTCCCCGTTGGACCCCACGTTCAACAACTTTGGCGATGAACGACTGTTCATCGTGAATTACAAGACCATAATTTTCCATTTGGGACAACTCAGCGAACCCGTTCGATATACTTCCCCGTTCGGGTATCTATTTTAAGTACATCGCCCTCGTTTACAAAAAGAGGAACCTGGACTGTAAAGCCACTTTCCAACGTAGCCGGTTTAGTGGCGCCTGCCGCAGTGTCTCCACGGACACCCGGCTCAGTTGTTGTAACTGTCAGTTCGACGAAAATTGGGACTTCCACGCCGATAGGCTTCCCATTGTGAAAAAGCACTGTGACGTTGATGTTTTCCTTGAGGTAATTTTTAGCTTCTCCGAGGTTCTCCTCGACAAGGAATAATTGCTCATAAGTCTCACTGTCCATAAAGTGAAATTCGCCTTCACTTTCGTACAGAAACTGCATCGATTTTTCCTCGAGATCAGGCTTGTCGATTTTTTCCCCTGACCTAAAAGTCCTATCGATAACGTTACCCGTCACAAGGCTTTTCAGGGTAGTTCGAATAAAAGCTCCGCCTTTACCGGGCTTGACATGCAGGAAATCTACGATGTTAAAAGGCTCACCATTAATTTCTATTTTTAAACCTTTTCTGAAATCTGAGGTTGAATACATGAACTCTACAGATGATCCTCGCTTTCATATTGATTACCGCTATAAATATAGCCACTAATTTTTTAATTTAATAACAAAACAGCAAGATGGAAGGTCACTACGGCCAGGTCATCCCGGATCCATCACAAACGGCGCCAGCCATTATGGATGTTTACTTAATTGAATACGGGAAGAAGCTCATCCTACGGAAATTAGGGTCTTGGGGGCTTCTGAAAGAACTTCTGGACCTGAGGATGACAGGTAAACAAGACTCTCCAAACGAACGCCTCCGAACCCTTCAATGTAGATTCCAGGTTCTATGGTAAAAACCATGCCCGCATCGAGAACCCCATCGGATCTGGGTGAGAGATAAGGCGGTTCATGCACTTCAAGTCCAACTCCGTGCCCCAGACTATGCATGAAATACTTTCCATAACCAGCCTTGGTTATGGACTCTCTGGCGATCCCGTCAACATCTTTAGCCTTGACTCCAGGTTTAAGCGATTCTATCGCCCGATCGTGAGCCTCCTTGACAGCAGAATGTATGTTGCTCTGTTCCTCAGAAGCCCTGCCTACGACACAGGTCACAGTTTCATCACTACAATAACCGGAAACGATGCATCCGAAATCGATTACCACCAAGTCACCAGATTGTATGATCTTGCCTGTTGGACTGCCATGTGGCAATGCGCTGCGTGTACCTGACGCCACTATGGTCTCGAAAGACTCAGAGCTGGCTCCTGCTTTTTTGAATAGCAGCTCCATTTGTCCTGCCAAATCAGATTCAGACTTTCCCTCAATACCCAAACCGAGCAAGCCAACACATGTCGAAGACGCAATATGGGCAGCGGACCTGATAGCATCGACTTCCGGCCCGTTTTTGAACAATCTGAGGTCAACGAGATCCTTATTTTTTAAAGGAAAAACCGAAACTTCTTTAGCCGCCCTTTTCAATGCAGCCACAAAATCAAAGCTAATCCTGGTACCCTCAATTCCCAGATGGTTGACGCCAAGTCTCCTCAACAGCTTGACAATCGAAGATATCTTGTTACGAGTTACATGAATCTGAAATCCTGTGCACTCGTTTTTTGATTGGGTTTTGTAACGACCATCAGTGAAAAGGTCAAGCCGGTTTTGGCTAATCAACAAGGCAGCATCTGACCCAGTGAATCCTGACAGATATCGTACGTTGGCTGAACGTGTTATCTCTGAGGTATTCAATAACACAGCGTCATATTTAAGCCTTTTCAGCTTTTCCCTTATGAGGACTATTGGATCTTTAACGCTCATTCCATATACACGTTGTCAGGAACTTTAAGTACCTGACATAGCAGAAGTCTAACAAATAGAAAAGCCTCGACATAAGGTTGATCTGCCCTTCGATGCCAAGGCTCTCAGATTAGTATTCAATGTCCGGGCGTCAATTGCTTCCAACAATAGCAATTTTTGCCTGGAGCACTTTGATCCTGTTCAACATCCTCTGATATTCTGCCTCATTTTGAACAGCGTTAATCGCGAGGAGTTCCTTTTCCAATACTTCCAGTTCCTGCGTGGCTTCGGCCTTATCAATCGATTCAGCGGCGTGAGCCTCTTCCACCAGGACTGTAACCGAATCTTTTA
Organism: Desulfomonilaceae bacterium; assembly: GCA_049967315.1. Lineage (GTDB taxonomy): Bacteria > Desulfobacterota > Desulfomonilia > Desulfomonilales > Desulfomonilaceae > CAJBEZ01. The sequence continues at coordinate 1,328 of JBMFSZ010000259.1, read as the reverse complement.
AGACTTCACAAAATCCTGAGCCGACCACGTATTTCACGAACCGATCAGCTTCCAGATAGGAAAACACGCCAGGTTTGATGAATGTAAGCATAGGGGTGTGACCAATCAAAACACCGAATTCGCCCATAACACCGGGCGCTATGATTTCGTCCACCATTTTATCGAGTACAATTCCTCGTGGAGTCACCAATTCGACTTTGAACTTTTCAGCCATGAACTTCTCCTGATCAGGCTGCGGCGCTAGCTAGTTTTTCAGCCTTGGCTCGAACCTCGCTCATATCTCCTACCATGTAAAATGCCTGCTCAGGAATATCATCACACTTGCCTTCAATGATTTCCTTGAACCCGGCTACGGTATCACCAATCTTGACATATTTGCCCGGGGTCCCGGTGAATTCCTGGGCCACGAAGAAAGGCTGGGACAGGAATCGCTGAATCTTTCTAGCTCTAGCTACAACCAATTTGTCGTCTTCAGAAAGTTCGTCCATACCGAGAATGGCGATAATGTCCTGAAGATCTTTATATCTCTGCAAAACTAGCTGGATCTGTCGAGTTACGTTATAATGTTCCTCGCCTAGGACTCTAGGATCAAGAATCCTGGAAGTTGAATCCAGAGGGTCAACCGCAGGATAAATACCCAACTCGGCAACCTGACGGGAAAGAACGACCGTCCCGTCCAAGTGTGCAAACGTTGTGGCGGGAGCGGGGTCCGTCAAGTCATCTGCTGGGACATAAATACACTCAACAGCGGTGATCGACCCGCTCTTGGTGGAACATATGCGCTCTTGCAATTCACCCATATCCGTGCCGAGTGTTGGCTGATAACCAACTGCCGAAGGCATACGGCCCAGCAGAGCGGAAACCTCAGAGCCGGCCTGGGTAAAACGGAAGATATTGTCGATAAACAGCATGACGTCGAGACCTTGTTCGTCACGAAAATACTCCGCAACCGTCAAAGCTGTTAATGCTACTCTAGCCCTGGCTCCTGGCGGTTCGTTCATCTGACCGTAAATCAATGCGGCACGATCGATGACTCTCTCTCCCTCAGGCTTCTTTTGGCCAGGCAGTACTCCACCCATCTCCAGATAAAGGTCATTGCCTTCGCGGGATCTTTCACCGACGCCAGCAAATACCGAGGTTCCGCCGAATTGCTTAGCGATATTGTTAATAATTTCCATCATGAATACGGTCTTGCCGACTCCGGCTCCACCGAAGAATCCAATCTTTCCACCTCTCATAAAGGGTGCGATTAGATCAACGACCTTAATTCCGGTTTCCTGAATGGAAATTTGCGTAACCTGTTCATCAAAAGATGGGGCTGGCCTATG
>JBMFSZ010000258.1:0-5653 GCA_049967315.1 Desulfomonilaceae bacterium | reverse complement strand
CGACCATCCTTTTAAAAGCGATTAGCAGCGAAAAAATTTACGACGAGGACATTCATGCCGAGGTCGACAAGGGATCTAAGGCAGAGAGTGTTTATGAGAGTCTTACGGTTTCTGACATACGTGAAGCCGCGGATCTTCTGGCGCCCGTGTACAAGAGTTCAGAAGGTTTGGACGGCTACGTCAGTCTTGAAGTGGCGCCAAGTCTCGCCTATGAGCGAGCAAAGACTGTCGCTGAAGCCAAGCGGCTTTTTACTCTGCTTGACCGACCTAATGTAATGATCAAAGTCCCTGCTACTTCCCAGGGCATAGACGCTTTTAGAGAACTCATCGCTTCCGGCGTAAACATAAATGTGACTTTGATTTTCTCTGTTGAGCAATATAAAGCAGTAGCTGAAGCCTACATAAGGGGAATTGAAAAATGGATCGAGTCTGGGGGAGACCCTCAAATTGTAGCCTCAGTGGCTTCTTTCTTTATAAGCCGTGTTGACACGGTTGTTGATGAAAGACTTCATGAGTTTTCTGGTCCTGCTAACCGTAGCGCGTGTCGGGATCTTTTAGGGACCGCAGCAATTGCGAACGCCAACATTGCCTATCAGCATTACCGGCAGATCCTTGCATCAGAGGAGTGGCAAAACCTTGAAAAACAGGGAGCCAAACCCCAGAGAGTCTTGTGGGCCAGCACTAGCGCCAAGGATCCTTCGTATCCGGACACTTACTATGTGGACAACCTTTTGTGGCCTGACACGGTCAACACGATGCCTACCGTAACCCTTGAGGCTTATAGGGATCACGGAGAACCTGACAAACGTGCCCAGCCGGACCCAGAAAAGGCAAAGGATGTATTCCGGGCGCTGGAAAGAGAAGGCCTCAACATGGATCTCATCATGCGCCGCCTGCTTGAAGCCGGAGTTAACGCGTTTGCAGATTCATACGATAAATTGATCTCGGAGATAGCGTCCAAAAGAACAAAATTACTCAGGGGTTATGGACATAGATCCGCGTCTCTTGGGGATCTCCACAAAACGATATCAGATACACTCGCGAGATTTGACCAAGACGGGATTACCCGGAAGATATGGGACATGCGGGCGGACTTGTGGACTCAGGATTCTGCAGGCCAGGCCGAAATAGCCCAGCGGCTAGGCTGGTTGCGCGTGGTTGAAACAATGATGTCCGAAGTTGAGAAGCTCAAGGCGTTCGCCAGCGACATAGCTTCAGCGGGATTTAAACATGTAGCCCTGATAGGGATGGGAGGCAGTTCCCTTGCACCGGAAGTTTTTGCCGAGTGTTTTGGCACGAGAGAAGGCTACCCAGAACTAAAAGTAATTGACACTACGGTCCCGGATAAGATTCTTAATATCGAACGTTCAATGGATCTGAGCAGCACGCTGTTTATTGTGAGCAGCAAATCCGGTGGAACAATCGAGGTCATGTCCCTGTTCAAATATTTTTATGATCGGGTTAAGACCGCAGTCGGGGAATCCGCCGGTAGCCATTTCATAGCTATTACAGATCCAGGAACAAGCCTTGGAAAACTGGCGTCTGACAAAAAGTTCAGAAAAACATTCCTCAATCCCTCTGATATCGGTGGTCGGTTCAGCGCACTTTCCTATTTTGGATTGGTTCCTGGAGCCCTTATTGGCTCGGACATAGGGTTCTTGTTGGCCCGTGCTGATCAGGCCGTTGAGGCTTCAGGATCTGACGCGGCTGCTCTCGAAAGCCCGGGGGCGTGGCTTGGAGTAATTATGGGGGAAGCCGCCCTTGCGGGTAGAGACAAGCTGACACTTGTCATTTCCCCACCCTTAAAGAGTTTCGGCTATTGGCTTGAACAACTAATAGCTGAAAGTCTAGGCAAGAACGGTAAAGGTATTATCCCGATAGAAGGCGAACCGTTGGGTCGACCGGATAGTTACGGACGGGACAGAATCTTTGTTTATTTGCGCCTGGATTCAGATCCTACTTATGACATGGGAGTATCTGAACTCGAAAGAGCAGGACAACCTGTTGTAACACTCAGAATGCACAATGCGTATGACATTGGCAGGGAAATGTTCCGTTGGGAGTTCGCTACAGCTGTTGCGGGTCAGATCCTTGGAGTTAATCCCTTCGATCAGCCCAATGTTCAGGAATCAAAAGATATTACAGGGGCTACCCTGAAGAGCTATTTATCTGAAGGTAAATTGCCGGAAGTCAAGAGCCTGACAGCAGACTCCGATGATTTTCCCTACCGGATAAAGGATTTTATGTCGAAAATTAGGGCTGGGGACTACGTGGGCATCAATGCCTTTATTCAGCCCAGTCAGTCAAATAAAGCTGAATTGGAGGTACTCAGGACCCTTGTGAGGGACAAATTCAGGGTTGCTACTACTGTAGGTTTCGGTCCCCGATATTTACATTCCACTGGCCAGATTCATAAGGGCGGCCCTAACACGGGTGTGTTTATACTGATAACTTCGGACGATTTCGAAGATTTTCCGGTTCCCGGGGCCAATTACTCTTTTGGAACCTTGAAATCAGCTCAGGCTATAGGCGATTTCGAGGCCTTAAAGAAACGTGACAGGCGTGCTATACGAATTCACCTGAAAGATGAGTCCCAATTAGGGGAGATCGTCGAGGCATTGAGATGATTTGGAGATTCTAACCAACTGATTTCAATTAGAAAGGCCTGTGAACAAGCTCTGGAGCCTGATATGGAGAGAGAATGTCGTTTACCGAATTTGTAGCAAAAAAAGAATCCGAAATGAGCCCCTACGAGAAAAGGGTTCAGGAAATAGATACCCCTATACTCTGTGTGGCCGAGGCTGAAAAGATGATCCGTGAGATAGGACAGGATCTGGTAGCTGACATGGATATTCCCAGGAAACCTTCGTTCAACGTATTCAGATCAAGGACTTATCTGATGTGCTTTCGGCGACAAATTTGTTTGTAGCGATCAAGGTTATTTAGCAGTCCCAGGCCTTGAAAGCATATTTTTTATGGCGGCCTCAAGTGTAGGCAGATCACGTTCAATAATGTCCCAAACCCGGAAAATGCTTATCCCAAGGTAGTCGTGGACAAGGACATTCCTGAACCCTGCTATAGCGAACCATGAAATAAAAACGGAGGACTGCATTTTGTCCTCCGTTGCGCATAAGTGAAGTTGTGAGCGATAGGTCTAGAAAGAGGCTTCCAGCTTGAATTCCGTACCCCAAACAGGATCGATCAACTTGCCTGGGTTTGTATGAAAACTGTTGGCCCATGACCCAAGGTCTGGTCTTCCCCAATTAGGTTGACTCTTGTCTATGCAGGCGTAGCTGAACCATCTTCCTGGAACCCAGTAACCTATGGTTGTCCTTGTAGTAAGGCCTTCCAGGAGCTTCCAGTCGAACCCGCAGTCTATTTCCCAGCCCAGGGATGTATCAGGAATTGTTGGGATGGCTATCGAGCGGACAGAGTTAAATCCTTTTACATATAAGACGCTTCCCGAGAACGGGGCGCCAGCCGGTCCGGGGTTTGGCAGAAGACAGCCCCAGATATCTCCGCTTTTGGAAAATCGTTCTGCCCAAGCGAAACTACCGTACATGTTCAGGTTCGAGGCCAAAGCGTAATCAAATCGTGTTCCATAAACGGTCGCATCCTGGACAAAACCTTCACCAGTGTCACGAGCGAAAGCGGTTCCCAAGCCATAGCCATAAATCATAAGATAGCTGTATGGCCTGAATACAGTGACGTTAGACCATGTATCTGACTGTTTGCCTCCAACAACCTGAAGTCTGTATACACCGCCATTTGCCTGAGTGTAACGGTAATCGTCCCCGGTAAACCATGCCCCTACAAATGAAACCTTCGCTGGTCCGTACATTGCTCCAAGTTCGATGGCGCCTGAATCGTGTTGGGTGTTTAAAGTCGGAAAAGCCTGATTTCGATCAAAACTGTTTGCGGGGAGGCCGCCACTCCTTTTTTCCGTAACACGATCATAATCGTATTCCATGTTGAAAAAGAATCGACCGTTGTTGTATTTGAAATAAGCTATGCCCCACTGCTCGCCAACATCTCTCGCCTGTACACCTCTTGTTCCGGCGACTCCTGTACTGGGGTTTGCTAATACACCCTCACCGCCAAAATGTCTGAACATCCAGCTACAGAAAAAGCCAGTTGAAATGTTGCCTGTATGAAGCTTGACACGAGGGAAAATAAAGTCAAAAGCTCTAGAGTTGTTTTTGTCGGGGCGCTCGTTGTACCACACAGCGTTGTTTCCATAATCATCTGTGGCGTAACCGCGACGCGCTATATATACCGACGCCCCTAACTCAAACGGACCATACGGGGCCACGATACCTATGGATTCCAATGACCTGTTATCCGACCCATCGTATTGTAGCCCCATGCCAAATTCAGCGGGCCGCTTGCCTAAATGAATCCTGGCCCACGGCAGTTGCATGGTAAGATAGAGTGTCCTCCAGTAACCCGGAGATATGGATCGCTGAACGCCGGGTGAATCCTGATCCAGAAGTCCGGATGAAACCATAAGTCCGGATGAAGTGCTATAGTTGGGGCCAGTCCATGAGCCAATGAAATAGTTACCGCTTATCTTTAGTGCCTCATTAATTTTGATCTTCATGTCAGTAGACATGTAGACGATGTTCCACTGAGCGTCTGAGCCCGAAACTATTGACTCACCACCTGCAAGAGCGCTCGCAGTTCCACCCATGGCGGCAGGGCTGATAGTCCAAGCCCCCTTGGGGGTGGACCCACTTGCGACACCTGTAACGTTGGCGTTGTGGTAACCACCAACGTAAAAATTGTATGGCGCAAAAAAGCCTATCTCATTACCCGTAACGAGGGTATTAGGAGTAACGGGGGCCAATGGGGCCACAGGAGGGGTATTAGGGCTGTATTTGACCAGGTTGTTGGCGCTGAATGCGGCTGAACCGTCGACCGGGACCCCTGAGGCCTGTGCCTGATCATAAGCGCCGAAAAATCCATTAGGGCCACCCTGACTTCTGATTTCATACTGCCAGGTAAAGGATCCACTCATGGAAAACTCCCAGGCGCTTGCTGGCGCTGCGACTAGTACTGTGATGAGCCCGAGAAAAATGGTTATGGTTAGTAATTTACGATGAAACATAAAATTCCTCATCTTTTTAGGACAAAAGGAGACGGAGACGTTCCGTCTGATGTTGACATTTAAACGCCGGGTATACCTCCTCGTCGAAACTATCGGTAAATAGTTTTAGCTGGAGGCGCCTTGAGATTTTCTGTTACATTATTGTGTTAGTTTGAGACTATTAGAAAAAAAATACTATGTCAACGAAAAAAGGAATCAAGAAATCTTAATTAAAATAATAGGTAATACACTTTTGTAACTTTTCGGTGTTTACTGCGGCAAAAAGCAATTTCAACGTAGCATTTTGGAGGAGAGTGAAAATGTCAGGCTGCGGGGGTAAACTTGACAAGCCACGAAACGTTAGGTTACATTGAAAAATCCATAGTGGAGGGATGGCCGAGTGGTTTAAGGCGGCGGTCTTGAAAACCGTTGATCCAAAAGATCCGGGGGTTCGAATCCCTCTCCCTCCGCCATCCGCAAAACCAGCCTTGACAAATAATTCCTTCACAGTTGCGCTTGCCAATTACGCTACAACGCGAAATCTGCACAAATTGGTTCGTTTGCCCG
>JBMFSZ010000257.1:0-5654 GCA_049967315.1 Desulfomonilaceae bacterium | reverse complement strand
CCACTGCCTGACCCGTTGCGTTGGCATCTGCAGACTCGCTTTCTGGTCGACGAGGCCTTCATAGGCTTGGCTGGGGAGTCGGTGGCGCATTTGGCGCCAAAATATTCCAATCTGCCTGTTACGCGTACGCTGTCCAAGGCGTACAGCCTAGCCAGTTTCCGTGTGGGCTACGCAATCCTGCCAGAATCGTTCGCTGACGACTTGAATAGTCACAAAGACGCTTATCCTCTCGCACGCCCGAGTCAGGCAGCTGGCGATCACCTCGCTTGTCCATGAAGACAAAATTCGTGCCCGTGCGATCCAGTTGCGCACGTAAACGGAGGAACTCGCGGACCAATTGCGATTCCTCGGTATGAGGACATACCCGACCGAAACCTATTTTTTCCTTGCTGATTTTGCGCCGCGCGATGCTACGATGATTGCAGAGCAGCTAAAGACTTGGGACATTTTCATTAAGCCTCTGAACGACAAGCGCCTCGAGCGAGGCTATATGCGCACCACCACAGCATTACCTGAAGACAATCGAAGGTTCATCGCAGAGCTGTAGGAGGTTCTTTTACATGCCTAAGGTCGCGCCCTTTCAAACCTACCAAGCGCGCTATGAAGAGTGGTTCGAAAAACACGAGGCGGCTTATGTTTCGGAACGACTCACTTCGCGTCCGTTCTTTATTTTAGAGCGGCGGGGGATTGAGATCCCAGGGTTGTAGAGGTGAGGGGTCTACCTTCTGTTTCACCCTGGGACAAACTAGTGTGAAGCCTTAGTGATCGTTTGACACTTTTCGCCTCCGTCGAGGGAGACAATAGAGGAGACACCTACTCAAGCAGCAGTCTCCACCTCCGCCAACCAGCAATTCGTTAATCTGGCGCCTCAATCTGCAAAGAGGTATCGTTTGGTAAAATCTGCGGCGAATTACCATTGAAACTGGCCTTGATAATTCGTGGGACGATATCCGACCAACCAAGGGGCATGAAATGGACTCCCTGGCACATGGGAGCGACTTCTTTAAGCAGTTCGGAGGTCATTTCGACACACAGATCTTTAGCGCCTTCTTGCTGGGGGCTCTCAAGTCTCTTGACCCAGCTATCGGGAACCGTGATCCCAGCAATGTTTCGGTTCATGAACTGAGCCATCTTTGCAGACTTGATCAGGACAATTCCTAGCTGGATAGGCACACCGAAGCCTTCAGTTCTCTTGATAAACCGCTCAAAAAGCGCGGGATCGTAAACCGTTTGCGTCTGAAAAAACTGCGCTCCAGCCTCTATCTTTTTCGCCATTTTCATAATTTGAAGATCAAGCGGCTGAAAATTAGGATTGACCACGGCGCCCAAAGCAAAGTCAGTGGCCTGGGTAAGCTCATGTCCCATCATGTCATAACCGTTTTTCATTTGGGTCGCGATTTTGAGGAGTTGAACCGAATCTAAATCAAAAACCGGCTTCGCTGAACGATGATCACCCAGCGTCGTATGATCACCTGTGAGGACCAAAACATTGTCGATGCCTAGTGAGCATGCGTTGAGAAGTTCAGACTGCAGCGCGATACGGTTCCTGTCACGACAAGTAATCTGATAAATGGGTTCAATGCCACTGTGCTTAAGCTTGACGGAAGCGGCCAGTGACCCGAGACGCATAACGGCGCTCTGGTTGTCAGTTATGTTGATCGCATGAACATGGTTTCGGAGTAGATCCGCTTCCTGGAGGAACTGAGGAACCCTTCCGTCCCCAAGATCCCTGACACATCCTTTCACCGGACCAACTTCACTGGTGAGGACATATTTTTTGTTGGAAAAAAGTTCTGATATTTTCATGATTGTCACCTGTTTCAGGCTAGCCTAAGAGATCGTGGCTTGTTGAATTTAGCATAGTCTTTTGGTCCTTTGTAATCAGAGATGGAGTCGAGTTCTCCGAGGGCGGCTAAGCGGTTGTAAATTAGTATCCATGCGCAGTCCCGATCACGATCCACCTCGCATTTGCCATTCTCCGCTCCTCCGCACGGACCGTTCAGGAGACTTTTGGCACATTTGGTTACCGGGCAGATACCTCCCGTTTCGTTTAGTACACAATCACCGCACTCCTGGCACTGCTCGCGAGCGAGTGTCCCCGCTATTACAGTATCCATATGTCCAACCGAATCGAGGGCGATTTTTACCGGGATGGTCAATCCGAGTTCTTCCGTCGCTTGTCGCACAACCTGCAAGGCGCCCCCACAGCCGAGGACGACAATTGCCTCGCTTTGCTGGAGTTGCTTCTCTTTTCCTTCAAAAGAAGCCAAAGTGTGATTGATATAACAAGTCCGCTCTGGAGTGACCTCAAGGACGATTTCCTTTCCGTGTTCACGGAGTTCTTCGGCCATCGAAGCAACCTCCGCTTCACCACCGGTTTTACAGACCTTTGCGCATCCGTTGCAACCAGTGACGATGATCTTGTGGTATTTGTCTATAGCTTTCAGAATCTCTCCTTCAGGTTTTCTAGCAGTTCCGATCATCAGATCCTCCTGTTTTTTGCCTCAATATTATCCGAGGCGAAATGATAGTCTCTCTTTTCACTGTGACCTTTTTCTCACGAAGATTCGGTCGTATCCATCCGAATGAAGTGAACCAAGGAACTCATGTCCGACGTGGCCAGCCCAAGCTGAGATATTGCCGGGAGCTCCGGGATCGACGGTTCGGATTTCGATTATCTCTCCAATTTTTAAGTGGCCGATTCCCTCCTTGGCTTGCAATAGAGGTCCAGGGCATGGGGCCCAGCTCGCATCGATCAATTTGACTGTTCTTAGCCTTTCCATGTCTCGAATGTTCATAATTCTCTCCTGCCAACCGGTTCCCCCGATCCTCATGGGCTAGGCAAGAGACGTGCCAGCTTTTGCAAATCGGCTTCCTCTAAAGCGTCTCACCCAGTGAATATGCTTTGCCACTCTTCACTTCGGTCTGCTCCAAGGTTTCATAGTAACCTTATTCAAGGAGACTAGTGTCAACCTCGGAAGACTCTAGGTTGACATATGTAAAGCATATGGTTAACCTTAGGTTGACGTTTACTGTTCCTCTGATGGAGACTACGACTATGAAGCGCGAAGAAATGGTGAATTTCTGGAGAACCATTGTTGAAACCATGATGGACGGTCTGATGGTAGTAGACGCAGATGGAATGGTCGTCTCCGTGAACAGGGCGACAGAATTGATAACCGGTTACACGAGGGAGGAACTGATCGGAAGTCCATGCACGATCCTCAACTGTGATAACTGTTCTGCAAGCTGCGGACCTTCCGCGGGCTTTTCATGTGATCTGTTTAATTCGAAACGTTTAGAGAGACGCCGGTGCAGCATTAGAAGAAAGGATGGAACCATCTTGCCGATAATGAAGAATGCGTCGGTTTTTGTTGCCAGTGATGGGACTGTGGCCGGCGCTGTCGAGACGCTCCTGGACATGAGTGAAATAGTTGAACGTGACCAGCGCATCGCCTCGCTCAGTTCGATTTTGAAGGGAAGGGACAGTTTCGAGGGAATTATTGGGAAATGCCGAGCAATGCAAAGCGTCTTTGACTTGATCACCGATGCGGCTGCCTCAGACGCCCCAATCATAATTTATGGAGAAAGTGGCACAGGTAAAGAACTTGTGGCTGCGGCTATCCATAACTTGGGGAAGCGCAAGCATGGACCATTTGTCAAAGTTAACTGCGCCGCTCTCAGCGAGTCACTTCTGGAGAGCGAGCTTTTCGGGCATGTGAAGGGAGCCTACACTGGCGCCGAGAAAACGAGAAAGGGCCGATTTGAACTGGCCCACAAAGGGGACATTTTTCTAGACGAAATCGGCGACATTCCACTTTCGATGCAGGTGAAGATTCTAAGAGTTCTTCAGGAGAAGGAATTTGAGCGGGTTGGAGAAAGCGTTCCAATCACAGTTGACACTCGGATAATCTCAGCAACCCACTGGGACTTACGCGAGAGGATTGATAAGAATAAGTTCAGAGAGGATCTGTTTTATCGTCTCAACGTCATTCCTATTCGGCTTCCCCCACTCAGGGAGAGGTTAGAAGACCTGGCTTTACTGGTCGAGCATTTACTTGAAGAAAACCGATTAAAAACGGGCAAGAACATTAAAGAGATAAGCCAGGAAGCAATGGAAATGCTCATGCGTTACCATTGGCCCGGAAATATTCGAGAGCTAATAAACACTTTTGATTATGCTTTTGTTGTTTGCAGAACTAATTGTATCGAGGTAGCGAACCTGCCAGAGACCATAGCCTGTAATGCGAGAGGACAGCGTGAAACTCAGTTAATAAAGGCTCCAGGGGAATTGAAATTGGTCATGAATGCGTTACGACAGTCGCGAGGCAAGAAAAACGAGGCGGCGAGGCTGCTGGGGATTAGTCGGCAAGCGCTCTGGAAAAAGATGGTTAAATTGGGGATAAAGCACAATTTCAGTACGAATAGTTAGTCGGTCCCTGTCCATACAATCTGCTCACCAGCCTGTTTTCACCTAGAAATTGACTCCAACGTGTTGATTTTTTCTGTTCTAAATAATGGTTCGATACTTGCATCCAGGGGAATCAAAGGGACAATTTGGTTCTGCTGAACCATGGAACAATTTCATTGAATCCTTTACTGGAAAGCGAAATGCGGCTGAATCTTCAAAACAGGCTGGTGGTGTTCCTCTTGCTTCCAGCGGCGATAATTAATCTGGCAACCTTTCTCTGGGCCTTTGCTTACAGTCGGGAGAGACTGATTGAACAATGGATCCAGGGGGCAAACGCAAAGCTGGAGTATGCTGCTGACCGTATTGGTTGCAGCTTGGGACAGCAGTTTGCGATCCTGGAGGCAATTGAGAAAACAGAGGCGGCCCCTCAGAAAGCGGTATTGCAGACTTTTCTTTTCCAATGGCTTAAGGCTAACGAAGGGGTCAGGTTACTTGATTTTCGCAAGATCGATTGCCGAACGATTGAAGAAGCCAAAAAGGCCCGTGTTGATTTTGTAATCAATGCAAAACGCAATTTTTTCGAAGTTGTTAGTACATACCCAACGCTAGACCAAACTGCGTGCGTTGAAATAGATGTCGCGATCAAGTTTACCCCTATCCTTACAGAACTTGGAAAACTTAATTTATGGGGGGCCGCGACATCGCTACTGGTGACATCTGATGGACTTTGTCTCGCTTCATCTGAACCAGAACGGGTAAACCGTTATCTTGGGGACGTCCATAGTCCAGTGGCCTTGAAGGTGCTCAATGAAATTAAGCGTGGTAGCCCAGGGGGAACCATGTTCGGTGAAGGCAGGCCACCGGATTTGGTAATGGGATACCGTCGAATTCCCCACACTGCCTGGTATCTTGTTTTGCAGGAGGACGGCTGTGAGATCTGTCGGCCGATGCTTCATTTCCGGTCAATCTTTCTCATGGCGAACATAGGCTCTTTAATAGTGGTTCTACTGCTTCTTATACTGGTAACTCGTCCGATTGTTAGATCAATAGAGGAGTTATCGGAATCGGCAAAAAGTGTGGAAGAAGGAAATTACTCTATAAATGTCGTCGCCGACAGGTCGGATGAAATCGGTCAATTGCAAAGACGTGTCAATAAGATGATTGAAGGGTTGAGGCAAAGAGATTTGGTGCAGCGCCTCTTCGGCAGATACGTAGGAGGCTCCGTTGCCCAAGAGCTTCTTAA
>JBMFSZ010000256.1:0-5671 GCA_049967315.1 Desulfomonilaceae bacterium | reverse complement strand
GGAAAGATTGGAATGTGTCAATTGATTTCGGGGATCGAGTTTCAAAGCGTTCTCCAAATTCGATGTTTTATCGGAGAAGCCGAGTGAAGCGTCTTTTACTGCATAGTTGTTATATGCGCCCGCCAGGTTCTTTTTTATGGTCATATCATTAGGAGATAACTTAAGCGCCTCTTTCAAAAGTGAAATCTGTGACTTGAAGTCTCCTGCCGAGCCTTTGGTAACAGCAAGGTTAGAGAGAGCTGATGCCATAGCTTGAGAGATTTCACGGTCTTTCACACCAAGTTTTTCGGATTTTTTGAGTAAATCGATTTCCTCTTCATAGGCTCTTGACTTTCCTTTAGCAATTCCGAGGTTGTAGTAGGCTATGCCAAGATTCTTTTTAATCGCCAAGTTGCCGGGATCAAAAGAAAGAGCGTCTTCGAGACGCTTTATCTCATCCTGGCTATTTGATGAATCACTCTTCGACACACCCTGGTTGTTCAAAATAGCTGCCAGAGCTTTCTTGGCAACGACTTCTTTTGGGTTAAGCTCTAGAACCTTTTTCAAAAAATAAATTTTCTCTTTTTCAGCCAGTTTGTTGGATGGGGCGGAAACTGCTTGTATACACGCGTTTATCAAATTTGTCTGAATTCCTTTGTCATCCGGCTGCACTCCTAACGCTTTTTCGAACGATTTGAGCGCTTCAAGGACTTTTCCCTCCTTGTTCAAACGTATCCCATAATTGTTGTAAGCGATAGCAAGAACCCTTTTAAATTTAGCGTTTTCAGGGTCTAGTTGCATCGCCTCCTCCAGGGCTGGTAGCGCCTCGGTCATGTTCTCCCTAGATAGCAGATGGCTACCTCTAAAAAAGGCATTCTCCGCCCTTTGCTTTTCTGTAGGGCTGGAGCTCTCGGCGCTTGCAAATCCGATGGCAAATAACGATATGACCAGCCCGATGAAAAAGGGCTTTTTTGTTACGTTCCATGACGAAGTTGTCAATTTTTTGAATCTCCTTTTGGTTTGGAGTGTCATATAAGTTTGGTTTTTTGCAATCAGATACCAGCCACGACTGACGCTGCGAGAAACCTATATCACGACTATTTTTACTGGTCAACAACGGGCAATGTATTTCACATTTGATAACGGTATGTTAAACAAGTCAAATAGAATTGAAACGATATAGGTCATTAATATGTTGGATAACGGACATAAATACGTGTTCTTGACAAAAAATCACTACTTGTTAAGAAGATCTGTCAATTCTAGTTAGTCGAGGAGGAAACTGCATGATTGATGTCACTGGTCTGACGAAACAGTATGGAAACCTGACCGCCATTAGAGAAGTTAGTTTCAGTGTCGATGCAGGCGAGATAGTTGGTTTTCTTGGACCCAATGGGGCAGGGAAAACGACCACTATGAGGATTCTTACTTGTTTCACTCCCGCCACATCCGGAACAGTCAGAATTGCCGGGATCGATGTAGCGGAAGATTCCATGTCAGTAAGAAGGAAAATTGGCTACTTACCTGAAAACGTTCCACTTTACAACTGGATGAGAGTTCGAACTTATCTGGAATTCGTTGGGCGAGTTAAGGGTGTGCCATCCTCGGTTCTAGACGACGAGATCGAGCGGGTTTCTGCTGTTGTGGGCATTCAGGATGTTCAGACAAAATTAATAAAGTGGCTTTCCAAAGGGTACAAACAGAGGCTCGGGCTAGCTCAGGCCTTGATCGGTGATCCCCCCATAATTGTGCTAGACGAACCGACAATAGGATTGGATCCAAGGCAAATCCGTGAAATAAGAAATTTGATCAAGAGCTTCGCTCTAAACAAAACCGTCATACTTTCATCCCATATATTGCCCGAAGTAAGCCAGATTTGTTCACGGGTCATCATAATAAACAAGGGCGCAATCGTCGCTGAAGACACACCAGGGAACCTTATAAGTGGGTCCGGGAGGGCCGCGAGGGTTCACGTGACGCTTAAAGCTCCGGAACACGAGTCAAAACAACTCCTTTCGTCGATAAAAGGTGTTTCTTCGGTCAAAACAATAAACCCATTCCAGGATGGGAGAGTCACTCTGAATGTTGAAATGGATCGTGGCCAGGACGTCAGGGCCGAATTGGCTCGTGCAGCAATTCAAAAGGACTGGGACTTACTGGAACTGAAATCGATAGATGTCAGTCTGGAAGATGTATTCATTGATCTTGTTACTGAGGAGGCAACCGACCTCCAGACTAGGGAAGACTCAGAAGAAAAGGAGGTTGCGTAGTGAGTGGTCTCGTAGCGATCTTCAGGAAAGAAATGAATCACTTTTTCGTGTCACCCATAGCTTACACCGTAATTGCCTGTTTTCTTGTAATAGCTGGCTTTTTCTTTTGGGCAAATCTTTCCCTATTGAGCCTGGTGAGTTTACAGGCAGCTAACGATCCATCGATAGCTGGAAGGATTAATCTGACTGATGTCGTAATTCGGCCATTGGTCCAAAATATGAGCATTGTGTTGCTGTTCCTTATCCCCTTGCTTACAATGAGATTGTTTTCCGAAGAGCGCAAAACTGGAACAATAGAGCTCTTGCTTACCTATCCTATTAATGACATGGGGATTGTGTTGGGAAAATTTCTCGCGGCCATTTGCGTATTTTTGATCATGATGGGCTGCACTCTCTCCTTTGCGCTGATCATGCTGACCATTGGCTCATTTGACATCGGTGTATTTCTGAGCAGTTATTTGGGGTTAATCCTGATGGGATCATCCTTTATAGCATTGGGAGTATTCATATCCTCTGTGACCGAAAATCAGATAGTGGCTGCTGCGATCTCCTTTGGGGCTGCGTTGATGTTCTGGATAATAAGCTGGACATCCTCTTTCACAGGGCAGACACTGGGAATGATAATTCGCCAGGCTTCTATTATTGAACGGCTAGACTCATTTCTAAAGGGTGTCATAACGCTTTCAGATGTTACCTACTTCTTATTTTTCTGTGCTTTTTTCCTGTTCTTAAGTTTCAGGTCGATTGAAACCCAGCGGTGGAGGGGATAACGAATGACTGACATTATGCGATCTCGGACCGTTAAAGGTGGAGGATTGGCTTTAGGCACACTGATTTTCTTTGGAATCATAATCGCTCTTCAGTATATCGCTGTCGAAAATCCGGTTAGGTGGGATGTAACCAAAACTGGTAGACATACACTTGCTCCTCAGAGCAAACAGGTGATCGAGACATTCAAACAAAAAAACATCCCTGTTTCCATACTTGCTTTTTACGAGTCTAAAGATCAAAAAGGCAGGGACAACACTCAAGATTTGCTTGATCGTTATAGAGATGTTTCGAAGAATTTCACTTACACCTTCTATGATCCCGATAGGGATCGGGCTATCGCTATACAAAACAAGGTAGACAGTTATCCTACCGTTATATTGAAAGCCGCAGACAAGACCGAAAGATTGAATTCCGTTGACGAGGAATCGGTAACCAACGCACTCGCCCGTTTGTTACGGAAAGATGTCAAGAAAGTCTATTTTCTCAAAGGCCATGGAGAAATGGATTCTTCTGACACTGGAGATAATGGCTTCAGCGTTGCTAAGGGCTCAATTGAAAAGCAGAATTACAAAACTAGCGATCTCATGCTCCTTGAATCCCCAGAAATCCCCAAGGATGCGACAACACTAATAATAGCAGGACCCAAGACAGACCCAATGGACAGTGAGTTCAAGGCTATTAAGAATTTTATCAACAGGGGTGGGAGCTTGTTCGTACTGCTAAATCCTTTTAAGACACCAAAGCTGTCAGAATTTCTGCAAAATTATGGTTTCCAAACCACCGATGACATCGTCGTGGATAAAATGAGCCAAGCTCTAGGTGGAGATTATCTGATGCCGGTGATTACGAGTTATGCTCAATTTCCTATCACCAGGAACTTTACGGTCGCGTGTTTCTTTCCGCAAACCAGATCTGTGAAAACTGTCTCCCCAACTCCCGACGGAATCCAGGCCTTGGAACTTGCTAAGACCAGCCCGGTTTCGTGGACCATCGATGAAAAACAACTTAAGTCAGGAATTGCTGATTTCGATCAAAAGACTGGGATTAAAGGGCCTGTTCCGGTCATGTCCGTCTCAACTGTGACTCCATTTGAAAAGACTCAGGAAAAGCCCGGTGCAGAAAAATCTACGGAGCCATCGGATAATAGTTCTAAAAGCAATGTGAAAGATAAGATCCCTTCGGACAAGGGCAGCGAATCTGCAACGCCAAACAAACCAACCAAAAAGGGAAGAATAGTTGTTGCTGGTAGTTCCATGTTCGCCTCTAACCGGTTTTTTAAACTTCAAGGTAATGCTGATCTGTTTCTTAACACCGTTTCATGGCTCGCTGAGGATGAGAACCTTATCGCAATTAGGCCCAAATCTGAAAAGGCTCAACCAATAGTGTTGACGGCCAATCAGTCCATACTTTCGTTTCTTATTCCTGTTTTGATCCTCCCCTTAATTTGGATAGCAGCTGGGATTGCCGTCTTCGTCTACAGAAGAAAACCGATAAGAGCATGACTATAGTTAGGAACTCCGGTACAGGAAATATCAGAAACAGAGGAGTCAGGACATCATGAAAGGTTATAAGCTCTTAATATATCTATTTATTCTGTTAGCCCTTTTGACATACATATACGTTGTGGAAATTAGACATAAGCAGACTGAATCAGAACGAAAGGAGAAAGCTTCCCGTATTGTTCATTTAGATAAAGATGATATCAGTGAAATAAAGATCAAGAGTCTCGAGGGTCCCTCGATACAGATCAAAAAAGCTGCGTCTGACAAATGGAATTTGGTTCAGCCTATTGACGTGATGGCCGACATTCGCGCTGTTAGGAACTTTTTGACCGCTGCCACATTGGCGCAGCCTGAGAAAGTTGTGATGGAAAAGGATGTGAAATGGGCTGACTATGGCCTTGCTAAACCCGATTTTGAAGTAACTTTAACATCCCCTAAAAAAACGGTCACAATCTCTTTCGGGGCATCAAATCCAGCCAAATCTTCTTACTATCTAAAGGTCGATGGTGATCAACGATTGTTGCTCGTTCCTGATACTCTCAAAATCAGCTTGAACAAAAAAGTTTTTGATTTGCGTGATAAAACGGTGTCAGAAATTTCTCCAGACAAAATCGAAAAGCTGGAGATCGTTCGTGATGGTAATGTGGTCGAGATTGAGAAGATTTCTGGAAAATGGCGTATGACAAAGCCCACAAATATCCGCGCGAAATCTTCTAAAATAAGAGCATTGCTTCGCGAAATTTCAGATTTACATGCAAAAGATATAATCGATTCCCCGAGTACAGAAAAAAACGCTTACGGTTTCGAAAATTCAAAAAACAGCATCATTCTTGAGGGCAACAAGTTCTCGAAAACCTTTACGTTCGGCTCTGTCATGGATAAGAAATCTGGTGGCGGTCAGCCAAAAGCTTTGAGGTATCTTTCAGTATCAGGGCAAAAACCTGTTTATGTTGTGGACGACAGTTTCTTCACAGGGGCGAAATTCGATTCGGAATCCTGGACTGACAGATCTATTGTGGAGATGGATCCTCTAAGTGTTCAGAAAATATTGCTGGAGTTTATGGGCAAGTCATGGGAGTTTGCCAAAACAGCAGACAACAAATGGAAGATGGAACAACCCGAAAAGCGGAACAAACTTGATGATTGGCG
>JBMFSZ010000255.1:0-5681 GCA_049967315.1 Desulfomonilaceae bacterium | reverse complement strand
CTGGCTTTACTCCGGCATAAGCGAAGGATTTGAGTTCCATCTTTGGTTCAATTCCCAATTCCTCGGCTTTTTCAAGTGTCATCAAAAGGGCTCCGGCCGCGCCGTCGTTAAGCCCTGAAGAATTGCCTGCAGTGACTTTTCCCATGACTCTGAAAGGAGTTTTTAGCGCAGCAAGTCCGTCCATCGTGGTTTGAGGACGGGGTTGCTCGTCCTTATCTGCGACAACCCAGCCATTTTTTGTGTAGACTGTCATCGGAACGATCATTTCAGCGATTTTGCCGCTTTGAATCGCCTTGGCCGCTTTTTGCTGGCAGATCAACGAATATTCGTCGGTCATTTCCTTGGTAATGTGAGGAAACATGTCGTGAAGATTTTCAGCGGTCATCCCCATCGACATTGCGCTCTGGTCTACCAGCTTATCGGTTAGAAACCTTGGATTGGGATCGGCTGTAGCGCCCATAGGATGATGCCCCATATGTTCGACACCTCCGGCGATGGCGACATCGCAGCTGCCTAGAGCAATTGCAGAGGCAGCCGTAGTGATCGCGCTCATGCCACCGGCGCACATCCTGTCAATGGAATAACCGGCTGTAGTTTCAGGCAATCCGGAAAGTATGACAGAAGTTCTTCCCAAGGTAAGTCCTTGATCCTTTTCCTGACAGAAAACCCCCCAAGCGTTCTCTTCAACCATTTCGGGTTTAACTTGCGGATTTCGTCGCATAAGTTCCCTAATGACCTTGACGACCATATCGTCGGCCCTCGTATTCCAAAAAACGCCTTTTTCGCCCGCACGACCAAACGCCGTCCTGATAGCGTCAACTAAAACTACTTTTCTTGCTTTCATATTGCTGACTCCATAGAAAGTTAAACTAAGGCAAAAGATTCTTCGGGAAGATCTATGGCGGAACGTTCCCCACTCATGATCATTTTGGCTTTGCCCGGCGCCAGAGACAGTATAGTGTTGGCAAAGAACTGGGCTGACGCTACCTTTCCACGATAGAAAGCTGCGCTTCTGTTAGACTTTAGAAGCTCATCCCTTTTGGCGGGGGTGTCAGCTTTAGCGTCACTATAAAGTTCTTCAAGACGCCTGTCAGCGATCACAGCTTGCCACAGCAACATGAAACCAACCGCTACGTCTCCGAACAGCTCGAGGTACGGGGTCGCATAGAGTATTGGTGTCATAAAATCTTCAGTAATACTTTTAAGGCTGAAGTAACGGGTCACTTCGATCAGCTGATTCCTGGCGGCCTCAAATGGTTCGACCACATCTTTGAGCCTGTAATTTTTCTTGGCGCTTTTCAAGAGCGCTCCAGTTTCAGCGACGATGTTTTTGAAAAGGAGACCCTGCTTGTAACCGAGCTTTCTGCCAACAAGGTCAAGAGCCTGAATTCCATTGGTCCCTTCATATATAGAGGCAATTTTACAGTCTCTCATGAACTGCTCAACAGGGTATTCCCTGCAAAAACCGTAACCACCGTGAACCTGAATGGCCAATTCCGTTACTCTAAATCCCATATCCGAAGACCACGCCTTGCAGATCGGTATGAGAATGTCAAGAAAACCCTGGTACTTGGCTCCCTCTTCAGGTGTCTTTGCAACATGTACCCTGTCTTCACAATAGGCGGCGTAGTACAACAAGGACCTGATGCCCTCAGTCACGCATTTCATCCACATCAACATTCTTCGAACATCCGGATGCTGAATGATAGGAACTTTAGGCGCAGTGGGATCTTTCATGGTCGAGATTTCTGGACCTTGAAATCTTTCCTTGGCGTATTTCAGGGCGTGCATATAGGCTGTACTTGCCTGGGCAAGACCTTGGACACCGACAGAAAGCCTGGCTTCATTCATCATGTTGAACATGATTTTCATCCCCTGGTTTTCTCCGCCCAATAGGTATCCAAGGCAATTGTCCTTTTCTCCAAAATTCAACGCACATGTGGCTGAACCATGAATGCCCATTTTCTTTTCTACAGCCATTGTGGTCACATCGTTGTCTACAAGATTCCCGGTTTCGTCGAAACGGAATTTGGGAACTATGAAAATGCTGATTCCCTTCGTACCAGCAGGGGCGCCTTCTATTCTGGCGAGTACCATGTGGACTATGTTCTCAGTCAAATCGTGGTCGCCTGCCGATATAAAAATTTTATTACCGGAAATTGAATAGGTTCCGTCAGGTCTTTTGACTGCTTTTGTGCGCAACGCTCCGACATCACTACCAGCCTGGGGTTCGGTAAGGCACATTGTCCCACACCATTCGCCAGTATACATTTTGTCCATGTACATCCGCTGCTGCTCTTCGCTTCCGTACAACTCTATTAACCGGGCGGCTCCAATTGTGAGGCCGGGATACATCATCAAAGCCTGATTCGCGGAAACAAACAATTCCATGGACGCAACATAAAGAACATTTGGAAATCCCTGACCGCCATGCTCCTGAGATATCGGGAGTGAGGCCCATCCACCTTCACAATATCGCTGATAGGCGGAATGAAAGGACGGCGCATCGAATACCTTTCCGTTCTCAAGTTTTACCCCAATCGTATCACCCTCAACATTCGTGGGGGATATTTCCTTTTCTGCGAGTTTCTGAGCCGCTTCCATAACCATATCGAACATTTCTCTCGAAAACTCGGAATACCTGTCCGACTCACAAAGCTCTTCCATATTTAGCTGCTCATAGAGCACAAATTTCGCGTCGCGCTCGTCAACGAGAAGATTTGCCATCAGTTTTCATCCTCCTTCTGTAACTTGCCAGAGTATCTAAGTCTGGAAATTCTTTTTAAGGGGCGCTCCATAATGCCTTAAACGCCTGCATAATGCGGTCATGCGCAGTAAATCAAAGGGGTTTATTACAGACATGATTGGCGCATTTCAAAATACGTTTACACGTTACAGTTTAATATCTCAAGAAAAAAAATTCCTTACTCAATCAGTCAAGATTAAAAAATTACAAACGATCATTGACTTTCCTAGCTCACGACCCTAACTGTTTTCAGTATTTATGCGCCGGAAGGAACAATTTTATGTGGGAAGCAAACAACAAAAAGGCAGTAGAACTATTCCAGCGAGGCGAACAGGTTGAGGCAATTGAACTCGCAAAAAAAGCGCTTGCGGAGGCCCAGGAAGAGTTTGGGGCGGATGATCCCAGGGTAGCGCGCTGTTTGAACAACTTGGCTGAAATGTACAGAACCCAGGGCCAATTGAAAGAGGCTCTTCCTCTTTGGGAACGATCACTAGAGATTCGGGAAAATGCCTTGGGACCCGATCATCCTGAGGTCGCCATAGCCTACAACAACATAGGTGGCGCGTATTTTGAGCTCGAAGTGTACCCAAAGGCTGAGGCCGCCCTGAAAAAGGCTTCAAGAATTATTGAGAAGTCTGTTGGGGAAGAGACTGACATGATGGTCAAGTCCGTAAATAATTTGGCTTCCGTCAACCGTGCCATGGGGCGTTTCCCCGCCGCCAAACCATATTATGAACGGGCCATTGCAATCGAGGAGAAAATCCATGGTCCAGCTAGCGTAGAACTTGGAGTGGCTCTCAATGACTTGGCCGGTTTCTTCGAGAGTCTTGAACGTTACGTTGAAGCCGAACCTTTATATCGACGGGCTTTGGCTATTGCGGAAGAAAAATTTGGTCCTTATCATCCACATGTAGCGTCCTCATTGAACAATCTTGCGACAGTACTCGTGGGTTTGGGAGAATTTGTAGAGGCTGAAAAATTGCTCCTGCGCGCACATGAGATAACCCAGAAAAATTATGGTTCCTGCAACCCCCTCACCGATCACAGCCTTGAGAACCTTGCAGCGTTTTATGAGGGGATAGACAGGCCTGCGGAGGCCACGGAAATGCGGGAAAGGATGTCTCAGGGATGTTCAGGGACCAAGCAAGCATAAACCAAAAGCGCCGATATCGATCATGACCCCGAAACTGTTTTTATATGGGGCTTATCTTTTGAGACTGAATCTCCATGCGCAGAAATCCTGATCAGAGGCCCGATCTGGTGGACAATGTAGGCACTCGGTAACAATATTGGGATCTATGCCTAGCGCAAATTCCGTGTATTCAGTCAGGCCCGCTGATTTGCAGGGATAATCGTCCATTTCCTTGCGTCGACGGGCTGACTGGACTCGGCATTCTGTCATGGAAAATATTAAACTTCCATCCTCGTCCCGTTTGACAGAATGTGAGTTAATGCTGGAATAAATTCTCAGTTTCAACGCCTGCTCAAGATAACTCAGAGAGTCTTTGTCCTCAGGCCCTAAAAAACTTTTGATCTTATACGCTTCAAGCCTGGCAAAGATCGACCAGCATGAATCATTAACAGCCTTTGCCATCGCCATCCCGTGTGGGTCTTCTATCGACTGAAACCATAAACCATCACCAGTCACCCAGGTTTTGGCCAGATCGCTAATGAGTAGCAATAACTCCTCACGGGACTTATTGAAAAGTATCGCTGGCAGGCCATCTCGGGTTTCAATATTGAAATGGGGCGCCAATCTCGCCATTGCTATCTCGAAGTGTCTTCTGGCAACCTTTTCCTCCATGGTGACTGTGTCTGCTACACCAAACCTCAATACTGCCTGAGTGAACCAGATTCCATAGTGTGTGATAACGTGGCCGAGGAACATCCCAGCAAGTCTAATTAGTCCATCGTTATCAAGATCTAATATTTCATAGGATTTTTTCTCTAGGGTCATTTTATTAACTCCCGGGTTTGGAGAGTTATTAGGGCCTGACGAAGTGGCCCGATCGCCCACCTGCCTTCTCCATTAGCCTGATGTCAGATATCACCATAGACCTGTCTACCGCTTTGACCATGTCATACACTGTAAGGCAAGCCACACAAACCGCAGTCATTGCTTCCATCTCAACTCCAGTTTTTGCAGTAACCTTGACCCGAGCTTCGACATCGATACAGCTCTCTTCAATATTTGGGAAAAACTCCACTCTAACCGAATTCAGTGGAAGAGGGTGGGCAAGTGGGATCAGATCTGGGGTTTTTTTTGCCGCCATGATTCCTGCAACGCGAGCCACCCCCAATACATCTCCCTTTTTAGTCTCACCCCGTAGAATAAGTTCAAGAGTCTGCGGCTTCAGGTGTATAGTTCCTCGGGCTACCGCCATTCTTTCAGTGATTTCTTTTGAGCCAACGTCCACCATAATCGCTTGGCCTTTTTCATCAAAATGAGTTAGTTCAGACATACCATGCCTCCCGTTGGTCAGCTTTTCGTGCGAGGTTTTTCAAAGTCTGGAGAGAGTCTGTGCGTCAACGCTGCAGCATGAGCCGCAAAGCCTTCGTACAGAGCCAGAGTCAATGTCTTGGGAGCAAGCGTGGCGAACCCGCAGCGTGTAACCTCAGCGAAAGACATTTTTCTGGTGAAATCCCTGACAGATAATGCGGATGCTGTTCGACCAAACCCTGAGGTTGGCAGGATGGCGTTTGGCCCAATTGAGTAATTGGCAAGGGTTCCGGGCGTATATTTGCCCAGGAGAATTTCACCAGCCGTCAGTATTTGATCCAAAATGCTCCTGGGATTTTCCATGAGCGCTTGAAGGTGCTCCGGGGCAAACTCGTTGACAAAGTTGATAGCGTCCTCCATGTTGGCTGCCAATATCACCCCGCCGGAATTTGCGAAGACAGCTTCACAATAGGACCTTCGTTCGGAAGGCAATTC
>JBMFSZ010000254.1:0-5682 GCA_049967315.1 Desulfomonilaceae bacterium | reverse complement strand
CAGAGGGTAGCAGCATGAACAAGCAGCTTGCACCTAAAGATCGCGTTCAAGTGTCTCAAACCTTCGGACCACTTCTTCTTACTGAACTTTTTGTCAGACGTCCCGTAATGACTGTGACGATAATGGTAGCAATGCTATTCTTCGGAATAGTGGCTTATAGAAATTTACCGGTTTCGGCCCTGCCTCAGGTAGATTTTCCAACCATATCGGTCCAGGCAACATTACCTGGCGCTGACCCAGACACCATGGCTTCCAGTGTAGCCACACCCTTGGAGAAACAATTTTCTTCAATCGAAGGCTTGCGTACTATGAATTCCACTAGCTCTCAGGGGAAAACCACGATAAATCTGCAATTTGACCTGTCACGGAAAATAGACGCTGCCGCTATGGATGTTCAGGCTGCCATAACAAGGGCAAGCGGCCTTTTGCCTCCAAATATGCCCAGTCCACCAACCTTTAACAAAGTCAATCCAGCTGAAAAACCAATATATTATTTGGTGATGCACTCTGACGCTATGCCTCTTTATAGAGTGAATGACTATGCTGAAACCTATGTTTCCAACGCTCTTTCAATGGTACCTGGAGTAGCGCAGGTTATAAATTACAGCCAACAGAAGTTTACGGTCAGAGTTCACATAAAACCTGACCTGCTTGCCGCTAAGCAGATCGGTATTAACGAAGTCCGAAACGCGATAATTGCTCAAAATGTGAATTTGCCATTGGGCACTCTGGATGGCAAGCACGTAACTAACACTTTGAAGGCGTCAGGGCAGCTGATGGACGCCAGGGCATATGACCCAATAATTGTTTCTTATGTTGAGGGTCAGCCTGTTAGACTCGATGAAGTAGCGACAGTCAAAAACAGCGTCTATGCCGACAAGGTCTATTGTTACTATAACGGCAAGAAATGTGTAGCTCTTGCTGTTCAGAGACAACCGGGCTCCAACACAATCAAGATCGTTGACGACATCGAAAAGCTCATGCCTACAATAAGGGCGTCACTGCCTCCGACTGTAGGCCTTGAAGTGGTTTACGATATGTCCCAATCGATTAGAGCATCAATAGATGATGTCAAGCTGACTCTTGCCTTGGCTGTTGTCCTGGTCGTCATGGTTGTATTTGTATTTTTGAGGAATTTGGCGGCGACATTTGTCGCCAGTATTGCCATTCCTCTGTCGATAGTTTTCACCTTTGCAGTCATGTATGCCTTCGGTTATTCCCTGGATAACCTATCACTGTTGGCTTTAGTCCTCTCTGTAGGGTTCGTTGTAGATGATGCCATCGTGGTTTTGGAAAATGTGGTTAGGCACCTTGAGATGGGTAAAAAGTCGTTTCAGGCGGCAGTAGATGGGGTAAGGCAAATCGTATTCACCATAATTTCCATGACATCAAGCCTGGCAATCGTGTTCGTACCTATAATGTTCATGGCCGGAATCTACGGCCGAGTCCTTAATGAGTTTGCCGTAACGATTACAGTGGCAATTATTATATCTGGGGTCGTGGCCTTGATGGTGACTCCTATGTTGAGCAGTAGATTGCTTCAACCCCAAAGTCGGCTAGCTGAGTCAGATCCTGTTTTCGGCGCTATGTTGAAGTTTTATAAAAGAACTCTCACTCTTGCTGTTCACCATAGAATCGTGACCTTGCTAATATCACTTTTCATATTTGGAGCTAGTGTCTACCTTTTTATAGCGCTTCCCAAAGGATTTGTTCCGCCAGTAGACATGAACTATCTGATTGGTTTTTGCATAGCTGAACAGGGTATTTCTCCCGAGGCGATGCAAGAAAAATTGAAGGGGCTCCAACCGATGGTTAGGGCCAATCCGAATGTTAAATCGATCCTCAACGTAGCGGGTTATCCTCAACGGAATCAGGGCTTCACTATTGCATTTTTGAAGGACAAACCACCCAGGAAGGCGTCAGCTCAAAAAGTCATGGGAGAGCTATTCCCTGTCGTGAATTCGGTCCCTGGTTTGTTAACATTTTATTCTGTGCCCCCGCTCATAGAAATTAGCACGGAGATATCTGCCAGTCCCTACCAATTGATTCTACAGTCTACTGATACCTCCGCCCTTTTCAAAAATGCCGAGAAATTTACCTATGCAATGTTTAGCAGATCAGAAATAACAGGGGTTAACTCAAACCTCTACATCAAAAACCCTGAAGCCTACGTTGACATTCATAGAGACAAGGCGTTCTCGCTTGGAATAACAGCCGAAGATATTGAACAATCACTGTTTTCTTCATATGGGTCCAGAGAAATTTCAAATATTTATGGTACCACCGACACTTACAAGGTTGTCCTGGAGGTGGAAAAGGACTTTCAGCGTTATCCAGATCAATTGTCCTCGATATATCTCAAAAACATACTCGGAGAAATGGTGAGGCTGGATGTTGTAGCCGATGTGAAAGCCAGGACAGGGCCCCTGACTGTCAGTCATTATGGCCAGTTCCCATCGGTGACCATATCTTTTGACACAGCCCCCGGGTTTTCGATAGGTCAAGCGACCGATATGTTAAGGGCCATGGCTTCCAAAATGCTTCCTGACATAGTGCGATTCAAATTTGGAGGAACAGCGGAAGCTTTTGAGGGGTCAGTTCGAAGTCTGACTATTCTGTTGGTGGTTGCCATCATCATTATCTATATGATTCTGTCATGTCTATACGAGAGCTTTCTTCACCCCCTAACAATTATAGCGGGGCTTCCATCGGCCGCTTTTGGAGGCCTTCTCGTGCTATGGCTTTTTGGCTTTAGTCTGGATCTGTACGGCTTTGTTGGATTGTTTATGTTGATAGGGATAGTTAAGAAAAACGCAATCATGGTTGTTGATTTTGCTCTAGAAGCTGAATCTCATGGCAAGGCGCCTCTTGATGCCGCCGTGGAAGGCTCAATAGTGCGTTTCCGACCGATCATGATGACAACAATTGCGGCTATAGCAGGTATGACGCCAATCGCTATTGGGTTCGGGGCCGGAGGGGATTCGAGACAACCTCTAGGGCTCGCTGTTGTTGGCGGGTTGTTGCTATCGCAGGTGGTCACCCTTTATTTGACGCCTGTTGTTTATACTTACATGGCTGGCTTACAGCACTGGTTGGACAAAAGAGGGGCAAAGGGACGACAAATAAGGGGAATCCCATCCTAGGATTGGACTATGATTCAAATGGTTGAAAGGGTGGATCTGTCTTAGTTGCTACACGTAATGTTTTATCAATGAAACTCCAGTTTCAGTTCCTCAACGAGGTCCGTCAAATTCTTTACTGACGTAACAACAACCTCTATTTGCATAGCGTCGAGCGCATAGCCTGCGCCCTTTCCATCAAGAGTGACAGGCGATCTGAGCTGATCGACCCCATACTCCGACAGCATTTCGGCGGTTTTAACTCCTTTCTTACGATCCATGTGAATAAAAGGGTTTCTGATATAATCCTTTACAGATAGCGTGTTAAGACGTGAGTTTCGCTCGATAACGGCAAAATAGGGGGATTCCCCAAAATGTTCGGATAGAATGGATTGCGTATCGGGTTTATCCCCTTCGGGGACGTCCAATGGGGCGGCGATTAGTTCAATATCCTTGTGTTCTGGTTCGTAATGTATGATGATTTTGTCGATGCTTGGATAAAGATCAAGGATCTCTTCTTCAATCTGGGATGTTCGCTCGTGGGCTTCACTTAGCAGTTTTACATCTGTTGTAAGGGAAATTTCGACAAACTTGAATCGGCCGGAATTTCGGCCTCCAATACTCAGGATGCTTTTTACATCATCACGGTCTTCCAGAATTTTTCTTATACCGTCCAATGTCGGATAGTCCAGCGTCGCGTCTAAAAGGACCTTAACTGCTTCCACAAGTATTCCGGTTCCGACGTATGCTACTAGCACGGCAACCAACAGCGCTACATAGCGATCCAGGTGGTATCCCAAATATGTTCCCATGATACCAACCAAGATGACTGATAAAGCTAGGATATCTGTAGAGACATGTTTGGCGTCGGCTACAAGGCTCGGGGACCCGACTTCAATTCCAATCTTGAGTTCATATCTCGCGAACAGTCCTGTTACCAGGATCATGATAGCGATTCCGACTGTAACTAGATATATTCCAGATATTGCTACGGGAACATCTTCCCCCAAAACTTCAGATGCAATTTGATAGGCAGCGTAAAAAATGAAAAAAGAAGAAAAAAGCGCTGCAAGGTTCTCAACTTTATACAGACCTTCCGGAAAGATTTTGGTCTTACGATTCGCAATCACTATGCCCAGGAAGACCGTTAGGGATGATATTACATCGGCAAAAGAATGAATGGCGTCAGCCCTTAGGGCGAGGCTTCCCGAAGCCTCGCCCAAGTAGTATTTGGCCGCCATTAGCCCTGAGTTCAAAATACACGACAGTATGGCTACTTTTGTATATCCATACATGTGATCGCTAGCGTTCCCCACGCCTACATTTTTTCTTGCGAGGCCCAACGCAGCACCAGGGTCTTTCTCCTGGATTTGTCCTGGTAATGGTCATGCTGGCGCATTTGGGACAGATCAGTTGGCGACCCCCTCCGAAAGGAACCTCCCAGTTGTATCCGCACTTGAGACAGCGGAATTTTCTGGTCATTTTTTCTTCGCTATCAAATTCCATTTTAACCTGAAAGTTGCATTCCGGAAGGGGAGTTTTATTTAATAGCGTTTTCGATTATGCGTGGCACCACGTCCGACCACCCTAGAGGCATGAAATGAACTCCTTGACACATAGGAGCGAGTTCGCGGACGAGATCCGATGTCATTTCCACACAGACATCCTTGGCTTTTGCTGCCGGGATTCCATCGAACCGTTTAACCCAAGAATCAGGCACGGTAATGCCGGAGACTTTCTCATTCATAAAATTAGCCATTTTGGCTGACTTTATCAACACTACCCCTAATTGAATAGGAACCCCGAATCCTTCGGTGGCCTTGATGAACTGACTGAAAATCTTCGGATCATATATGGCCTGAGTCTGAAAAAATTCCGCGCCGGCTTTAATTTTCTTCTCCATTTTAATTAGCTGAAGATCCAAAGGTTCAAAATTGGGGTTGACCACTGCTCCAAGGGCAAATTTAGGTGGTTGAACCAATTCGTTGCCTACCATGTCGTACCCATCTTTCATCTGCGAGGCAATTTTGAGCAATTGTACTGAGTCCACGTCGAAAACTGGCTTTGCCGAAACATGGTCACCCAGGCTTGTATGATCTCCAGTGATTATTAACACGTTATCAATACCCATCGAATAGGCTGTCAGAAGCTCCGATTGAAGCGCAATACGATTTCTGTCACGACATGTTAACTGGTAGATTGGCTCAATGCCCCGCTCTTTAAGTTTTACGGAGCCGGCGAGGGATCCGAGCCGCATTACGGCGCTTTGATTATCAGTAACATTTATCGCATGGACGGTATCTTTAACCAGATTGGCTTCATCAATAAATTTTGATGATGCGCCAGGTTCGGTGTCTCTCACACATCCCTTTACAGGACCTACTTCACTTGTCAATACACATATATTTTTGGCAAACAGTTCGGTTATTTTCATGTGGTAGCCTCTCTTTATCCGATCACAAGGGTTCTTGGCTTGTTGGCTTTACCGTAATCTTTAGGTTCGCGATAAACTGACAACCTATCCAGTTCATTTAAGGCCTTCAGTCTATTGTAAATCAAAACC
>JBMFSZ010000253.1:0-5687 GCA_049967315.1 Desulfomonilaceae bacterium | reverse complement strand
CTAGAACCTTTTCAGGTATAAACCGGCCAGGGTAAACCTGCTTCGCTCCCAGAAGTGTCGCTACGTAGGGAAAACCCCATGCATGAACATGGAACATGGGCGTTATGGGCATGTAGACATCGCCTGATTGAAATCTTCCGGGGGCGGTGAGGCCTGATGTTGCTACAGCGACAGCGAGGGTGTGCAAGACCAGTTGGCGGTGACTAAAATATACACCCTTTGGATCTCCGGTTGTTCCAGTTGTATAAAAAGTGGTGGCTTGGGCGTCCTCATCAAAATCAGGGAAATCGTAATTATCGGGAGCCGCCGAAAGCATCTGCTCGTACTCGGCGGACATTGGAGGATTAGTCGCGTCGGTGGGTTTATCATCCTCAATCAGCACGTACTTTCTGACCGTGTTTAAGCGATTTGCGATGTCCCCGAGCATCGGAACAAAATCAGAATGAGCCAGAACTACATCGTCCTCTGCATGGTTCATTGTGTAAAGGATCTGTTCAGGTGAAAGCCGGACATTTACCGTATGCAATATGGCTCCATCATCGGAATAGCAAAGAAACATTCCAAATATCTGTGAGAGTCCCAATCGAGTACAGCGACAGTGTTTCCCGGTTTCACACCTAATGCTTTCAGACCCGAGGCCAGCTTGTGTATCCGGAGGTAAAAGTCTCTGTAAGTGAGCCGTGTTCTGTCTCCATAGACTATTTCCTGATCGGGAGCGTAAAGGATTGGTGTTAAGAGTAGCTGCTTTATAATCAATGGATATGAATAGGATGATGGAGAATGATGGATTTTACGAATCCCCTGAATCATTTAAATGAACTCCTTGTCTCCATTTTTGTTAAATCTCGTAAACCAGGCTCAGACAATTGGCTGTGGATCCGAGATCGATATCACCTTTCTGACCAGGAAGGTATAGGATAAACATAAGATTTGCTAGAATATTCTGCTGGCCACACCAGTTCGAATTTCCCTTTTTGCCACTGTCCCATGTACGAAGGAAGACGATTCTGCTGGGATTTTTTACCGTACGAGATAAATTTTACATGACCATACATTGAATCCATATCCGTTTTGGTCAGGGATTCTCGGATCTTTTCCCGGGATAAGTCCGCAGAGCGCTTCAGAGCGTCCGCAATCACATACAATGCTACATAGGCTTGGGCGGCTACGAATTGAGGCGGATCATTAAATCTCTTTTTGTAATTTTGATAATATTCTTTCGCTCCGGGAAAAGGGAGGCTCTCTGACCACAGTGTCGCGGAATAGATGTACTCCGCCGCAGGGCCGGCGTTCTTTACAAACTCAGGTAGAGCAAATCCGCCACCACCGCCAACAAACAACTTGGGCATAAAATTAAGTTCTTTGGATTGCCTCAAAATTAGACCTGCGTCCATGACATAGCATACAGCATAAACGAGATCCGGATCAGCGCCTTTTAACTTTGTGAGCAAAGGTTTGAAATCAACTGCGCCTGACTCGAAGCCTTCTTTCAACATCACTTTGCAACCCAAGTTTTCACACGCTTTAGCAAAGCTTTTCCCCTGAGATTGACCAAAAAGTGTGTTTTCGAAGATTACCGCAACCGTCTTAGGTTTGGCGACATTTTTTAAGAAAGATAGGACTCCGCTGAAATATTCGCTTGAAGCCTGATTAATGCGAAAAACGTAATTCCATCCCATCTCGGTAATGTTGTCAGCAGCCCCTGTGTGCGTAACGTAGGGAACCTTAAAGTTCTGGGCTACTCCAGCTATGGCGTATGTTACAGAAGAAGAGTAACCTCCAGTCAAAATCAGGATGTCATCCTTGGAAATCAGCTTTTCTACTGCTGAACGACCTACCTCGGGTCTGCCTGTATCGTCCTCTATGAGCAGTTCCAGTTTTCGTCCTCTAACTCCTCCGTTTTTGTTAATCTCATCCAGTGCAAGCATATACGAGTTTTTTTGCATTTCACCAAATTTAGCCAGTTCACCCGTCAATGGGAGAACTGCTCCAATCACAATCGGCGGGTTGCTGCCGGCGGCGCACGCAACCGAAGCAACATTTAAAAGGGAAATCATAGTGAAAATGCACAACCATTCTCTTTTCATAATTGCCTCCCCGAAAAACTGTAAAGATTCGCGATATGCTTTTCAGTATCATGCTAATAGGCCTGCTTTCCTTATCCTTGCCACGGCATCAGAAACGGATTGTACAGCATGATCAATTTCTATTGGAGTGGTAAACTTGCCCACAGAAAATCTGATAGTTCCGGTCACCCAATCTCTGGGAATGTTCATTGCCTCGAGCACCGGGGAAATTGTTACTTCGCTGCAGGAATGGCAGGCAGAACCGGCCGAAACTGCGACTTCATCGCTGATTCGCGCAATAAGGCTCGCCGCATTGATATGCTTGAAACTTATGTTTGCGGTGTTGGGCAATCTCTGGTGTGGATGGCCGTTGAGCCGAACGTCACTCGTGGTTCGCTCTAAGCCAGAAACCAACCTGTCCCGCATCTGTCGCATGTGCTGACTAACCTTATCCAGGTCGCGTGACGCGATTTCGCATGCCTGTCCAAGTCCAACTATCTCGAGGACATTTTCGGTTCCAGGCCGTCTTCCACTCTCATGCCCTGCCCCATGCAACAGCTTATCAATTGAAACACCTTGCCTTATATAAAGGGCCCCCACGCCTTTAGGAGCGTAGAGTTTATGGCCGGCTACGGAAAGGAGGTCAACTCCCAACTTATTAACATTCACCGGAATCTTGCCCAGCGACTGTGCCGCATCTGTATGAAATATAATTCCGTACCGCCTTGCCAACCCTGAAATCTCCTCGATCGGCTGAATCGTTCCAACTTCATTATTGGCGTGCATTATTGTTATGAGAATGGTTTTGGGTGTAATGACCTTCTCAACATCTGAAACCTTAATCCTACCGAACCGATCCACAGGTAAATACGATACTTTAAAATCCTGTTCTTCTAAGAACTTGCAAACTTCAATGACCGCTGGATGCTCAATTTGAGAGGTTATAATGTGATTTCCTCTGTCACGGTGGCGAAAAGCGGTTCCTTTTATGGCAAAGTTATTAGCTTCTGTCCCTCCACTAGTGAAAACGACTTCATTTGGAAGGCATCCGAGTAAAGAGGCAAGCTGGCAGCGGGCATTTTCAACAGCCATTTTTGTTTGCGCGCCGTACCAATGCGCACTGGATGGATTACCAAAGTAGTCTGTTAAAAATGGCTTCATGGCCTCAATTATCTCAGGATCATGAGGCGTGGTAGCATTGTAATCTAAATAAACGGGTCTGCGAATCGTCATTTTGTAGCCCTTTTAAAACTCCTGACAAGAAATTGTGGCTTACGCCAGCAGAAAGATGTTGGGTCCCATTTGATCGTTTATATGACACCTTTCGTGGCAAGCCTTTCAATCTCGGCTTCAGCCACTCCCAACTCCGTCAAAATTTCTCTGGTATGCTGCCCAAGCCTAGGCGCCGCCAATTGCGACGCAGGAGGGCTTTCCGAAAGTTTTAAGGGAGACATCAAGAATCTCCTGCCTTCGATGTCCTGATGTACCATTGACCTAGAATGGGCCAATTCAGAGTTTACTGCTTCATGCAAATTTAATATTGGTTCACAACATGCGTCAACCTCAGCCATAAACTCCGTCCATTCACGCTGGGTCCGTGAAGCAAACAGTTGTTGAAGTTCGACCACGATCTCCGACCCTGCAAATTGAGAATCAATAAGATCATCCCTGCCGACCGCTTGACAAAAATTCTTCCAGAATTTGAACTCCAACGCTCCAAGGGACATATAACGGCCGTCAAGTGTCTTGTAGATTCCATAACATGGATAGCGCCCATTTAGTGTCATTTTCACCGGTTCAGGCTGCTCCAGTCCTGCGTCCACCCCAGCAAACACCATAGTGGCCATTGAAAGAAGTCCGTGATACATCGACACATCCACGAACTGCCCCTTCCCTGTCTTTGCTCGTTGTATTATGGCCGAAAGAAGTCCTGTTAACGCCATCAAACTGCCACCGGCCAGATCTGCTATTTGAACTCCTGGTAGAGCAAGCTCTCCGTTTTGAACACCTGTCATGGCCAGTATTCCCGATAGGGCCAGATAGTTGACATCGTGACCAGCTCTCAACCTGTACGGTCCAGTTTGTCCATAACCGCTAATTGACACATGGATGATTCTTGGATTAACTTTGCTGGTGTCATCATAACCTAACCCCAGGCGTTCCATGGTACCAGGCCTAAATCCGTCGATAACAACATCGCAAGTTTTTAGAAGTGAGAGAAAGATACTTTTGCCTTCAGGATCTTTAAGGTTTAAGGTGACACTTTTCTTGTTTCGGTTTACAGCTTCGAAAAACGGAGAACTGTTACCGTCACCCATCAGCGCCCTGCTGTAATCGCCGCCTGATGGGTTTTCTACCTTGACCACATCGGCGCCGAGAAGCGCCAGGATCCAGGTCATGTAAGGCCCTGGCAAATTCATTGTCAAATCTAGCACTTTTAGTCCGGATAAGGCAGATTCCATAACCATCCACTCCCCTTTCATTCTCTCACCAATCTTTAAGCAAGATTTCCAACGTTTTTGATCTGGCCGTTAAAATTGGCTCATTTGTACCCCTTTGACCGATTTAAAGTCAATTAGGTATTAACTGAAAAATACTACGTGTTCATTTCGCCTTTACGAGAGTCATTTCGTATAATTGCCGCAGAGCGTATGCTTCTATATCGATCTGTCTTGGGTGACTCCCCAACCTAGCGCCGAGATATGCTTCGTAATATTGCGACGACATATCGAGCAACTCTTTTGCGGGGCGGCCGGATTCAGGAAACATTAAACTTTGGATTGGGCATTTTTTATGTTTGACTTCCTATAAATAGGTTTATATAAATATAAATATGATCTAAAATACCGCGTTTTCGAAGTCTTTTTTTTATAGATCGACATCGGAAAAAGCTTTTATAGTCATGATCCTCTTAACCAGCTTCGGCGAATCCCAACGTTGACCTGGTTCCACTCACTAAAGAAAGTACAGGGAGGTAATTAAATCCTAACCAGAAAAGCGTAGACTGAATAAGTTACATTTTGGCAAGTACAATGTTGTTTTAGGCCTATGTTATTTACATAAACGTAAGGAGTAATTCATGATCGGAACAGCAAGAAAACCTATGGAGGAAATACTCCAAGCCCTAGCAGGATACGAGAATATCACAATTATGGGGTGTAATGGATGCGCCAAGGCATGCAAGACCGGTGGCGAAATTGAAGTAGACGCAATGGCCAAAGCCCTGAAAGACGCTGGCAAATCGGTAGTATGGCAGGTAACCCCGGAGAGAACCTGCTATATCCAACACACTGCGGGTAGTTTGCAAGGCCACGATAAAGAAATTTCCGCCTCTGACGCTTTTCTCGTTCTGGGATGTGGGGGCGCAGCGCAGGTCGCCCGGCAGGCGCTCGAGGAAATTGGTGTCGTTGTGCCAGTGAAAATAGGTTTGAACTCCGTGGGGCATCTGGACACGATTGTCGCTGGCAAGCTAGCCATTGAACAATGTCAGGAGTGCGGTGACTGCGTCCTCAACGAAACAGGAGGCATCTGTCCAGTGACAAAATGCGCAAAAGGATTGTTGAATGGACCATGCGGAGGGGCTCAAAACGGAAAGTGCGAAGTTGATCCGGAAAGAGATTG
>JBMFSZ010000252.1:0-5692 GCA_049967315.1 Desulfomonilaceae bacterium | reverse complement strand
CGACGCCTCCAGCGCCTTCCCACGCCTGTCTTGCCATTTCCTTCTGCTTGGCCATTTCCGTTTCGAAGCCATGGTGATCCAACAGCATTCCCGATTCCCGAGCGAGGTCCTCGGTCAGATCTCTCGGGAAACCAAAAGTGTCGTATAGCCTGAATACTATATTGCCCGGGATAACCGTTTTACCCGATTCCCTCAACTGGCCAATCTCGTCCTCAAAAAGGACAAGCCCACGTGTCAATGTCTGGAGGAAACGTTCTTCTTCATTCTTTATGACTTCCTCAATCAAGGCTCTTCGTGTCTCTAATTCGGGATAGGCCGCAGACATTTGGCCAACTACAACGGCAGCGGTGTCATACAAAAACGGTTCGTTTAGTCCTAACCGTTTACCGTAACGCAAGGCCCTGCGCATTATCCTGCGCAGGACATAGCCCCTTCCTTCGTTGGAAGGTAATACGCCGTCGGCTATGAGGAACGCCGCTGCTCTGCTGTGATCAGCAATAACCCTTATGGCGACCGTTTCATTAGGCCCCTGAGTTCGACTTTTACCCGAAATTTGTTCGATTCTCCCAATTATCGGTTCAAACAGGTCGGAATCCCAGTTACTGGGATGACCCTGAATTACGGCTGCGAGTCTCTCCAATCCAAGGCCAGTGTCAATGGACGGTCGAGGTAAAGGCTCCATGTGACCGGTAGCGTCACGGTTGTACTGCATGAAAACAAGATTCCAGAGTTCCAGGAAACGATCACAATCACAGTCAGGACCACAAGATGCTGAACCGCATCCAAACCTTTCACCCTGGTCTATATGAATCTCCGAACACGGCCCGCAAGGACCAGTGTCTCCCATGCTCCAGAAATTATCCTTCTCTCCCAGGCGGATTATCGGGTTAGTCCCGGGACCAAGGACCTTTTTCCATATTTTTTCTGCGGGATCGTCATCAAGAAATATCGTCACGTGTAATCTCTGTTTGGGTAGTCCTAGAGTCTTAGTAAGAAAATCCCAACCAAAGGATATAGCTTCCTCTTTGAAATAATCGCCGAACGAAAAGTTCCCGAGCATTTCGAAAAAAGTGTGGTGCCTGGCCGTTCGACCGACGTTCTCGAGATCGTTATGTTTCCCGCTGACTCGGAGGCACTTTTGGGCGGTCACAGCCCTATTGTAGGGCCTCTGTTCCAGGCCGGTAAACACTCCCTTGAACTGGACCATTCCAGCGTTCGTAAAAAGAAGCGTAGCGTCGCCCGTTGGAATCAAGGAAGAACTTTCTACCCTTGTATGGCCTTGCGCCTCAAAAAATCTCAGGAATTCCTCACGCAAATCAGCGCCCCTCATGCAACCTCCCCGCAGCGATATGAGCCTCGAAAAATCTAACTTTAGGGTCAAATACTCCCATTTTTTAAAAATTATCACAACTTGTGCGGTTTTGGCAAGAATGGTCTGTGAACGCCAATGTGAATCGCTAGAAGTCACGGCCAATTAGCCGCGAATCGTCGGGTAACGCGATCTAAAGGCTGTTTACAGTGGCGTAGGTTGGTAGGGGTAAGTTCAGAGAGAGGTTACATTTTGTTAATATATTAAAAAATCAATTAAAGTTGCATTATTACGGTATTTAGCTACTTCTAATTATAATTTTTATTAAAAATAAAATTATATAATAAATATATCATCCTGAAATAGTAATTAATTAGTTGACAAACATCTCACAGTATAATATCGATCCATTCTCGTGAGGCTATCAAGCCGTTTATTAAAAAATCACGTTTACTATATAAAGACACTTGCAAAACAGAACTACAACTAAATCCTTTGGGACCGGGAAGAGGGAAAACCACGACTCCTCGTCTTTTTACAGCCGAAAGTTGTTCAAGACGGGGAAGACTTGTGGAACATGTGAAACGATATCTGTGTTGTCACCCAATCTTCTTGATAGTGTTTTCGCTCATTCTTCGGAGGACATGCACGAATTACCGGACAATTCTGTAGCCTTGATGGTTACATCACCGCCTTATAACGTAGGAAAGGATTACGATCTGGACCTGAGCCTCGATGAATACCTGGGCCTTTTGGAGACGGTGTTACGAGAAACAAAAAGAGTGCTTGTTCCCGGCGGAAGGATCGCTTTCAATGTTGCCAACGTTGGAAGGAAGCCTTACGTCCCGTTGAATTCTTTCGTAGCAGTAATGGCTTCACGATTGGGCCTTCTCATGAGAGGTGAGATCATTTGGGTGAAAGGGAAGGGTGTAAGTGGTTCGTGCGCATGGGGTTCCTGGATGTCTGCGGGAAACCCAACCCTTCGTGACCTGCATGAATACATTTTGGTTTTCAGTAAAGACCGTTTCGACAGGCCTCTTAAGGGACGATCCACAATCGGACGTGATGAATTCATGAGGGCCACCACAAGTGTATGGGAAATTCCAACCGAGTCGGCCAGGAGGGTAGGGCATCCCGCTCCATTTCCAGTTGCCCTGGTAGAACGTTTAATTCACTTGTATACCTTTGAGGGCGATGTTGTTCTGGATCCTTTTATGGGAAGTGGATCCACCGCGGTGGCGGCCAAAAGGCTAGGCAGGCATTTCGTTGGTTATGAGATCAACGAAAAGTATATTGAAATTGTCAATAAAAGGCTTGGTCGGTCATGCGCGGAGCTAGACGGACAGAACGAGCAAAACGTTGCTTAACTTGTTTCATGCGGAACCTACCGACTGCGACATTTAGTCTTAGACCATAGTTAATTGCGGGGGAACCAAATTTCTTGACAAGAGATATTAGTTCTTTGTACAAAGATTGAATCTAATGGTCCCATCGTCTAGTGGCCTAGGACACCGCCCTCTCACGGCGGAGACACCGGTTCGAAACCGGTTGGGACTGCCAAAGATTTCAGTGGGTTACAATTTTAGGCAATTTCATTTTCCGATTCACTCCCCGATTTTTTGAAAAACACCAACCCTTTTTTTCTGCCCAAGTTTTCGTAAAAGCGTCGAGAGTCGAATTTCAGTGTCTCAAATGACTGACAGGATGGTGGTTCAGTTCGTCCAAGTCGGAGGTGTTCTACAATCGGCAGAGAAAACAGAAAAAGCTCGGCTATCTTTCTCCAGCGGCCTTCGAACGCCAGTATTACGAACAACAGAAGGTTGCTTAAATGATTGGTGTCCACTTTTTTCGACCAACTTCAATTAAGGGGCGAACAGCAATACGAGTATTCAAGCAGTTCCCTTATATGAGGAAGAAACCCTATTGGGGTAATCATTTTTGGGCACAGGTTTACTGTGTAGACACGGTGGGTCTGGACGCTGAGATGATCCGTAAGTATTTAAAATACCAAGAAAACAAAGAGCGTTGTGAGGAACAACCGCATTTTTAACTCAAGTGAACTGTTAGGGAACAACTGAGCTTGCCTCCAAACGGGGGCAAGCAGACGGCCCCCCCTATGGAGGGCAAAAACAAAGCCACGTGCTCTGCACGTGGATATTTACTTGCTGAAGATCTGTTGGGTAGATTTTAGATCAATGGGCGCATCTGAGAATTTACGATGGAGCCTATAGCAACCGGGGCAATAATCTATCTCCATACTGAGTTGAATCGGCCTCAAAATACCATTTAGAGCTTATGGAATTCCTTGGATAGGAACGTGTGGGAAAGCCCACTTGAATCAAACAATCGGGCCAAGACCGCCAGAACATCTCGCAGTTTTAAGAATATCTGACAGCCTGTGATAACGACATTTTCGGCCTTTTGGTCATAAGGGAGACTGTGTTCCTGCAAGATAGGTAAACGCTCAGGCACGCTAGTTTGTGTCGTGCCAGCGAAAAGGATCATGTCAACCATGTTTTTGTCCATCAGACCATGCATGTGGTCATCCCTAATAATCCAGCAAGAAGTTGGTAAGGAAGGTTTTATTTTGTCACTGTCCCATCAAAAAATCGGAATATTTTCATGAAATTTATCGCGAAATCGATTTTCACAGTTTCGCAATTCACTAAACTTCTGTAGATTATTATAATTTGCATATTTCCCGGTTGATAATTGATACCAGTTTACTTGGAATTGTTGTTGATTTTCTTTCCCGACATTGGAGGTATTGCGACATGCAAGGCAGCGATAAGGCCAGAGAAGAGCTTCTCTGTGAGTTAGCCGAGTTACGGTCTCAAATCGAGGAGTTGAACTCAGCCCTAAATTTGTCAAAGGCTTCCGAATCAAAATTGCGTGAAATCATTGATAGAGAGCGGGAAGCCGTTTTTGTGGTTCAAGACGGCCAGATCAAATTTGCTAACCCGGCCTGTACTCAACTTACCGGATATCTACTGAACGAGATATTAGCCCACAACGTGATAGAAACCCTCGTTCATCCGGATGACAGTGAGATGGTGTATCGACACCATACAAAACGATTTCAAAGTGACACCCTTAACTTGGATTACAGTTTCAGGATCATCTGCAAGAAGGGAACTCAAAAGTGGGTAGAGATGAACTCATCTCTGATAATTTGGGAGGGGAAACCTGCTGCTCTTTGCCTCCTGGCGGACATAACTGATCGTAAAGAGGCGGTTACGGCCCTGCGAGAATCTGAAAAAAAATATCGGTTGATTGTTGATAGGTCATCGGTAGGTATCATCCATTTCGATTCTGGAGGCACAGTCACTGAATGCAATCAGGAGGCTCAGGAGATTCTTGGCGCTCCAAAAGAGGTGATAATAGGATTCAACCTTACCGCTTCTCTAAAAAATGACAAAGTCATTGAGGCCGTGAGAACTGCCCTGTCTGGCCGGACTGGTTATTATGAGGGTGAGTATCTCCCAGTTGTTGGAAACAAGGTTGCCTGGCTCAACATGCAATACGCCCCTCTGATCAGGTCAGATGGCTCAGTGGTTGGAGGAATTGGGATTTTGCAAGACTTCACCGATCGTAAGAAATCGCAAGAGGCGTTACTTGAGAGTGAGCAACGGTTCCGAGGTGTCTTTGATCAGGGTCCGGTAGGGATGGCGATATTAGAGCTAGATTATCGATGGGTCTCAGTGAATAAAAAGTTGTGCGAGATAACCGGATACACGTCGGAGGAACTTACCCAGCTTTCGTTTATGGACATCACACACCCCGAAGATATCGAAAAGGATTTTGCCGAAGCTGCAGCGCTGGTTCGGGGAGACATTCCCTATTATGAAACGGAAAAACGCTATATAAACAAGAACAATGAGGTAGTCTGGGTAAACCTGTGGTGGTCCGTTGTTAGAAATACAAGGGGAGAGCCTCTTCATTTTTTAGCCATGATTCAGGATATCACCCCTGTCAAAAAAGCTGAGCAGGAGAAGGCGTTATTTCAGGCCGAGCTATTCCAATCCCAAAAGATGGAAGCCCTTGGCTCCCTTGTAGGTGGCATAGCTCACGATTTCAACAACATGCTCCAAATTATAACTGGCTATTGTGAAATTGTCCTTTCGGATAAGAAAGAGAATAATAGGGATTACAGCTGTCTCCAAGCTATCATTCAAACTCGTAAAAGAGGCGAGGAATTGGTCCAGAAACTGATGGATTTTGGCCAACAGAGTCAAACTTTCCCCGTGCCGTTAGATCTAAATTATCATATTGGTAGATTGATGGCGCTAATGCCTAGGGTCCTACCTGTTGATTTTCACATTAAATTGACTGATTTTTCCTTATTATTTGGGACAACTTGTCGGTTTTATCACTTTGTTTGGT
>JBMFSZ010000251.1:0-5704 GCA_049967315.1 Desulfomonilaceae bacterium | reverse complement strand
TTTTAGAATCTGTTGTCGCGAAAATACTCCTCAGGAAAAATCTCGAATCTCAGTTAAATCTTATGCGGAATGTAGGCTGTATGGTTGGAGTCCCATGGGACATGCGTCTGAACACGGATTTTCCTTACAGCAGGGAGAAGACTGATTCTTGCTGGAAGATTCTAAATGGAGTGTGTACGGAGTTCGGATCAAGGATAGAAGGGTCCCGGTAGGACAGAACATACGGCACCAGAACCGTGGCAATAAAGTCAACTGAAGACCTAGTACCCCAACAATAAAAGCAATTTCGATCGATAACGTTCTTTCCTTAACCAATATCATCGCCTCAGTGCTCAATATCCCTGGGGCGCTGATATAGTTTAGGACAGGAATTCCCAACATCCCACCAAAGGCAGTGCCCACTATCAAAAAAGAAAACCTTACAAAATTGGCGTTGAAAGAACCCTGATTTTTTTTGTCTGCAGACGTGTCATAGATTTTGAAAACTCTTCTCTTGATAAACCGTCTCAGGCCTTCTACCCTGTCAGCCAAAAAGAGATACGGGCATAACCAGCCACACCAGACTCTACCCATTATCATGGCCACCATGATGGGGAGTACAGCGGCGCTTAACAATGGTAGGGTTAGATGTCCGGAAGCGAACATCGCCTGAAGGATTACGACTGGATCAGAAACCCCGAGTCCGCCGGCATTCAGCGCATAATACGTCCCGGTTAAGAAATACAACTCATAGATGTTGAGCAAGGGGATCAGGAACATTAACAGGAAAACGACAGTTTGGAATGCGATGCGCAATGATCCGAGCTTCAATCCCAATCCCCCTTGATTTTTGGAGTCTCGTAGGGAAATTCGAATTTGGGGGCCTTATCAGTTCCCTGGATTTCGAATTTTCTTTCCAGCAGTTTTTGACCTGAGAGAGCTTTTGTTTCTTCAATCTTTTCCGGGGAACGGCTAGCTTCATAGGACTGTTTGGCTTTCCGAAAATAGAAACCCGCCTCATCAGGCCGTCCCATCCCTTTAGGTGTGACATTTATGGCCCGCTTTGGGTTGGTTGGGCAACGTTCCACGCAGATGCCGCAGCCTACACAGCCATCCATGATCACCGGGTAAAGGTTGTCTTTCAGCGCAATCGCCTTATCCTGAAGGGGACATACATAATAACACGTGTTACAGAGGGCTCCGATTCTGCTGCTAGCTGACTCGGGAAGGACGTCATGCTCCAGGAACAAATGGCTGTAACAGGCTCCCGGATCGATTGTGGCTTTGCCCATCTTGACCTTGTCCGGGACTTTGAGTTCGTTATCCAGCGCCCCTGTCGGGCAGAGCCGACAGCACGCCATGCAAAGATAGCAAGCCTTTTTTTCGGGATATACATAAGGTGTGCCTATGGCTACGCCAATGCCCTCCCGTTTAATGGAACCGTACGGGCAGACTTCCAGACAGCGGTTACACCGAATACACAGGGCCATAAATTTTGCTTCCTCGACTGCACCTGGTGGTCTTAGTCTATTAAGGGCAAAATTTTTCTCAATAGGCCTCGAAGAATTAGCTAGCCAGTTTCTTAATCTGGAAAGGATGCTTTCTGATGCCAACGTTATGTCTTTCCAACCTGGTTGCCGTTCGATTACTCATTCGGAAGGAAATAATCCGGCCATGTCCCGGTCTGGATTTTCTCAATCTCATCTTCAAAATTTATGTATATGTGTCCAATATCGACTATTTCCGGGATAGCGCCTTTAATTCTC
The DNA here is from genome assembly GCA_049967315.1 of Desulfomonilaceae bacterium. Lineage (GTDB taxonomy): Bacteria > Desulfobacterota > Desulfomonilia > Desulfomonilales > Desulfomonilaceae > CAJBEZ01. Next base: position 3,959 of record JBMFSZ010000251.1, on the reverse strand, counting down.
TGGCAAAGGCCTTCCAGTTCGTTGTGATTGTCCGTTTCTATGTTGACAATCATATCGATCCCGGAATCCGATTGGCCCTGGAAAGTTACCTGAGGAAAGGCCAGGAGTTTGCCTTTAACTGATTCGCAAGTTCCGGGCGTCACCATTATTACGCTACCTGTAATGATCATGGGCTAAATTTTCACTGGAAAAGGAGCGTTGACATCGGAAATTACATACATATCAGCCACATCCTTTGGATCCCGAAGCCTTTCAATTTTCACTGCGCATATCTTGAACTCAGGTTGCTTTGAGCCTGCATCAAAAGCGTCGATTGTAACCCTGTTAATCATACGGTCCCACGTCTGATCAAACCACGGAACAAAAAGTATCCCGGGTAAGGAGTTCTTGACGACCTTAGCTGGTAGAATATTGAATCCGCGGCGACTTGAAACCTTTACCATGTCGCCTTCTTTAATGCCGTATTCTTTGGCGTCAGATGGGCTTATTTCCACATAAGCGTTGGGTTTGGATCGAGCAATCTCGGGGACCCGCATAGTCATAGTACCGCTATGCCATTGTTCTATAACTCTCCCAGTTGTTAAGAAAAATGGGTAGTCTTTGTCAGGAGGCTCCTCTGGTCCCTTATAAGGCCTCAAAAAAACGTTTGCTCTTCCTTCGTGCTGCTTGTCACCATAAAAGTATATCAGTGCGCTAGATGGAACCTTTACAATCTCTGGCATGTTCATGAGAGGATCATTCCCTCTTACATATCGCCTCGATGTGCCAGGACTATTCTCAGTCGGGCAGGGCCACTGAAGCCCTTCCTCAAGCTTTTTCAGACGATCGTAAGTGATTCCATAAAGTGTATGTTCTGTTAGCCTGACACATTCCCTGTAGTCATCCCAAGCCATGTTGTAACTAGTTGGAGCGTCATCTCCATTCCATGGGATGAGTTTTTCCAGTCCCATCCTCTTTGCAATCTGCGCTGCTATCCAAATGTCCGCCCTGGCTTCTCCAGGCGGCTCGACACATTTTTGCGTGAGTTGGCTTCGTCTTTCAGAGCACCCGTAAACGCCACCTTTTTCATAGATAAAAGCGGCAGGCAATATTACATCCGCCAATTGGGTTGTTCGGGTGGGGAATATGTCCAAAACAACCAGGAAAGCGTCTTTCATGCCCTTGTAATACTTGGGGGCATTGGGCAGAGACTGGGCCGGATTTGTGGTTGAAACTAGCATGGCTTTCAATGGCTTTTCAGGGTCGTTTTCAGCTCCAAGTTTCGCAAACATTTCCATTGTATGGAAACCTGGTTTGGGATCTATCGAGCCTGAGGGAATTTTCCACGATTTCTCCACGTCAGCTCTGGCTGCCGCGTCAGTTATGGACCTAGTGCCCGGTAACAACTGGCATAAAGATCCTGTCTCTCGGACCCCTCCGCATGCATTGGGCTGCCCTGTAATCGAGAAGGAGTCAGCTCCTTCCTTACAGATGTTTCCAGAAATCAAATGCAGGTTGTGGACCAGATTGTTCGCCCAGACCCCTCGGGTTCTTTGATTCAGGCCCATGGTCCACAGGCTCATGGTTGGTCCCTGTGAGCCGAACAGTCGAGCTGCTTCCTTGATGTTTGCGGCAGGGCATCTTGTGATCTTCTCAACGGCTTCTGGTGTGAATTGTTCCAGAAATTGCTGATAAGCCTTGAAATCAACTACTTTAGCGCCGGTTGAGAACCGACAAAGATTCTCTATGTACCAGGAGTCTGTCCAGTTATTTTTGACAAGCTCTCGAGCCATACAGTGAAATACAGCAAGATCGGTTCCAGGGTCAGCGGGTAACCACACATCCGCAATCCTTGCCGTTGGGGTGAGCCTTGGTTCACAAACTATAATATTTACCTTTTCCGGGTTCTGAATTTTGTGTCTGGCAACTCGACGGAAAAGTATTGGATGACACTCCGCCATGTTTGAGCCGACAATGAACAGAGTCCTCGCCTTTTCTATATCAGCGTATGAACCAGCGGGTTCGTCAGCTCCAAAAGTAGTTATATAACCGCCTACAGCCGAGGCCATGCACAATCTGGGATTGCCCTCAACCATGTTAGAACGAAAACCGCCCTTCCATAATTTATTGAAGGTATAACTTTCCTCAGTCATGCATTGGCCAGAGCCATAAAAGGCTACCGAGTCCTTACCAAATTTCCCGTGCAATTCCTTGAACTTGTTCGCTACCTTATTTAAGGCTTCATCCCAGGACGTTCTGTGAAACTTGTCGTCTTCCCCTCTAACCATAGGGAATTTGAGGCGATCCGGATGGTACATACTCATGTAACCCTTGAAGCCCTTTACGCAAAGGAATCCAAAATTAGTGGCAGCTTTCGGGTTTCCACGAATTCCAACAAGTTGCCCATTCCTGACTCCAGCGTAGATTCCGCAACCTGTCCCGCAGAATCGACATGTTCCCTTGATCCATCTGTCTACGACTATCTCTCCATCAGCCGATGATTTCGCTGGGAGAGATATATTCAAGGCGAATGCGGCAAAACTGGCCGCAGATAATTTTATCATTTCCCTTCTAGTCAAATCCATTTTTCATCCTCCGCAAGATCCGTGAGCTTTACGCGATCAGAAGCCAGGAACTTTGAAGCGATTTTCTCTCCCTGGCATGAATTTCTCGTATAACTTGATCTTGTGAACAGTAAACCAGTGGGCTTTGTGGCAAAACGAGCAATTTGTTACGAGGGCCTCAGGCGGCATGTTGTTAACCTGCTGCGAGTGGCAACCTATGCAGACGCTTTTATCGGGTGTAGCCCTATAGTTGTTGGCGTCACCATGGCAGATCCCGCATTTAACGTTATTCAGGCCGTGTTTTGAGCCGAGCCATTGTTGATACATTTTAGGTGTTTCACGCTGATGGCAATCCTGGCAATTTTGCTTGCCGAACTGGACCCTGTGAGCGTCTGGACGCTCTCCCGGAGCTAATGGAGGAGCGACGAATTCTCTCCATTTTGGATCCAGATTAATGCGTGGCGACGGCTTTGAATCGGGATTGGGGACTTCAGCGGGGAATCCCAGACTTGTAGACAAAAGTCCTAGAACAATCATCAACAAGAAGTGGACGGATCTTGTCATTTTCCGCTCCTCTTTGTCGTTATTCCTGTTAGGGAAAAGTTTGAATGTATTAGCCTTGGTAATCTTTCATTTGGACCGAAGAGCCTTAATCAGCCCTGGAATGGCGGGAGCCCCGATTGCAATCAAAGTGTTTGCCGATCGTTGAGCGACTTTCGGATCCGGTTCTGTGAGCATTTTTACAAGAGCGTCGACCGGGATTTCTCCCATCATCGATAGAGCCATCGAAGCCGCTTGGGCTGTTTTTTCGTTTTGGGCCTTGAGAGCGTCCAGCAGTAATGGTTCTGCGGGTTTGCCTATCCTGGAGAGCGCCTGGATGGCCAAATCAACATCTGTCCCCTGTCCCTTTTGCAAAACTTTCATCAATGGTTTTATTGCGTCCTGCCCAATGTTTTCAAGCGCCAGGGAAGCGCCCTCCCTGACCTTGCGATTCTGGTCATTCAGTGATTTAATGAGTTCAGGGCAGGCTGCCGAGGCTTTAGACCCGAATCCCGCCAGGGCGAGAGTTGTTGTCGCCCGTACCAAAGGGTCCTTATCTTTCAGCATATTTATGAGAGACGGAATGGCTGGAGCGGCCTCTGAACCCATTTCGGAGAGGGTTTCAACGGCGTCCAGTCGAACAACTTCGTTTTGGTTAGTCAAATCTTTGAGCAGACCGGCAATAATATCACTTACAGACATGCCTTTCTGCTTTAATTCCTTGAGTGATTTCCGAGAAGATACAGAACCGGGGGAACCGTCGACTTTTTGAGACACGTTGGTGTCAGTTTGAGCCACTCCAATAGCGGACGCAAAGGCAAGCATAACTCCGACGGCAATACAAATAACTATTTTCGCAGCTTTGTTTCTCATTTG
>JBMFSZ010000250.1:0-5707 GCA_049967315.1 Desulfomonilaceae bacterium | reverse complement strand
GGGTTTCCCTCTGGATTCAGCAAAGGGATCGGTTGGGATATGTTTTCGTGGAGACGCGGCCTTATTGGTTCGCAACTGTCTAACCGGTGGAGTGGTTGATTGATGAATTCTCTTGCTCTTCTTCTGTTTAGTATGTGACATATCAGTTTCGGTCTTTATAGATTTTCCACCCTTTTTCACGGCAGGCTTGGGGGAAGCAGTCGCTTCGGTCGGTTTGGAAACTGGAACTGGGAGCTCACTTGCTCCTTTGAACGGCAAAGAATTTGCATCGGATTTCTGAGTTTCCGTGTCAGGAACCGGAATAGGGGCCTGAGGACCCAGGGGAGCGGGAGCCTGCGTAGGGCCCGACGGGGCTTGCGTAGGACCTCTTTTGGTAGGTCCTCCTAGCACCGGCGCTTTTGGTGGCGAACTGATACCCTGTTTGGCGTCGGTTTGAAATTGACCGGAGTTTCTGGAAAGTCCGGTGTCCCGGGGGACAGATAGTGTTGCGAGAAGATTGTCAAGGTCTCCCATGTTGCAGTCTGTTCTTCCAACGAAAAATCCTAATGTTCGCCCGTCTTTATCTATAATATAGGTGGTCGGATACTCGGGAATTTCGTAAATGGCTACCGCATTTCTGTCTGTCACAAACAGGGAAGACTCTCCCCGTATAAATTTTTTGGCGCTTACATTCAATGAATGATCCGGGTCAAATGCGACTAGAAGTTTTGTCGGATTCTTGGCGAGAAACAACTTAATTTTCTGGATTGGATCTACTAGGTTCAACGCTATAACCTGGACCTCTTGCTTCCCGTATCTTGATTGCAATGTTTCGAGCCTTCGCATCTCGTTGATCCATTGCGGAGAATCGACAGTCCAGAAGCTTAGGAAAATCATCTTACCCTGTAATTGTCGTAAATCAATCCTGGTTCCCTTTACGCTAGTGAATCTAAGATCATTTGCCGGGACTTCAAAGTTTAGCCGATGAAAATTAGGTCCTCTCAGGGCCTGAATCAAAGATTGAGAATTTTCAACGTTTGACGCTTCTACAGCCCCCTGAACATTCAGAAAGAAAATAATTAACAAGATTGAGAAAAAACGGGGCATCAGCGGGCTCCAGTGCAAATATAACAAAGCTATTTAATTATAAATTATAATCATAAGTATTTCAAGGCTTTTATCTGATATACAAGTCCTTGCTTTTTTATAAGCCAAGCTATATAAGGCAAATTGTCCGGGGTGGCGAGATGATCGCCCGCAATTGTGCGAGAGGAAAGTCCGAACTCCACAGGGCAGGATGCCGGGTAACACCCGGTGGGGGTGACCCCGAGGAAAGCGCAACAGAAAGCAAACCGCCTTCGAAGTTGAAGGTAAGGGTGAAACGGTGAGGTAAGAGCTCACCGGTTCTCGTGGTAACACGGGAAGCCAGGCAAACCCCATCCGGAGCAAGACCTAATAGGGAAGCGATTGAGGACTGCCCGTCCGATGCTTCCGGGTTGGTCGCTTGAGGTGGCGGGTAACCGTCATCCTAGATGAATGATCATCGTCCGGTTTTCCGGAAACAGAATTCGGCTTATTGTCCACCCCGGGCTACTAAAATCTTTTCCCAGACATTTGTAGGCAATGTGCCATATTGGCCGACAGTTTCTCTTTTGATGCTCTAATCTGGAATTGTCCGGTTTGCGTCGCAGGCATACTGAATTGATTTGCTCAAACTAGAACCGTAAGAAAAGGAGCTTAAAATGGCTGCGCCAGATAATCATTCCGATGACCCCAAAAACGCGAATGAAAATATTTTGAAACCAGGCAGTTTTCAGCAGGGGCCATCGCAGTTAAGTCTTACGCTACTTATTGTGGTGGTAATAATTGTAACTGCCATTTGCTCCGTTTATCGTAACGAATTATTTTCCGTTGTTCGCGAGGTCTCGGCAAAATTACTGTCCAAACACCCACCAAGGCAAACGGTCCAGAAGGTCGACAACAGCAACTCCGCTTCGACAGGGCCTAGCGTTTCAATAATCGCTCCAAAAGCCCCAAACCTGGAGACTGACAAGGAACCGGATGATAAACTTGCGGCGGCTTCCGGTCCACCTCAACCAGTTCCCACGACAGATTTTCAGCCTTTATCTGCTTTCAAAGACCAGCAAGAGGATAAAGTTCCCTCCGCTCAACCTGGAGCCTCAAACAATTCTAACGTGCCTGTTCCAGAAGCGTCCGTTCAAAAAAACCAAAATCTCGCATCTCTGGATGCCGATCTTCAGAAAAAACCAACTTCCCCAAACGCGAATCCTGATAAAAAAACCGGTTTGATCCCAGCCACTCCTGAAACCAATAAACATGCGTCTAAAGGCGCCAAACAGTCCACGAAACCGAACACTGCAGTCGAAAGCCAAGCGCCGGGCGCCAGCAAGGATAAGACGGGTGGAGACAATGGTGAAGTTGGAATTGGAGCCACAGTCTATAAGTCTGCCCTATCGCAGGAGTTTCAACTCCCAGGTTCCGTTCGGGTAAAAATTGATAATTATGTTGGTGTTTATAACAAATGGGCTCTAATGGTGATAATGGACAATTCAGCTGTGATGAATCGGGAATCCAAGCGATGGAAGCCTGCCAGGATAAAACTGGCCAAAGAATTTGCCTCTGCGCTGCCGGCTGCAATTCCGCCAGGATCAAAAATCTCCATGAAGGATTTTTCCTGTAAGGAGGATCCAGCCAAACAAAAAGGTCCCTGCCCTGTTCACGTAGTTTATAGCTGGTCTGAATATCCTTTTAAGGGCTTAGAGGAAAAAATCACCAATATGGTCTCAGGGAAGGTGACCAATCCCTGTGGCGCAGTAATAGGTTCTATTAAAAGGGATTTCATCGGCACAGGCTCCCACGTTCCCAGACTATTGCTCATTACTTGTGGTCAGGCAAAGTGCCCCTCAAAAGAAACCTCTCGCGTCCTTAGTCATCAAAGCCCCGGCACAAAGGTCACAGTGGATGTTTTAGCTCTAGGAATGCCATCAAAGCGGCATCCTACTTATTCTTTGCTCGCTAAAAAATCAGGTGGATTGTTTCTGCCAATAGAGACCGAGGCTCAGTTAGATGCGGCCATGGCACGTTACAAGAAGGCTCTTAGGGCGCCAACCTATCAAAGAATAGAGATTCGAAACGATAAGGCTACTGTCAGCGTCCCTCCTGATGAGGATATGGCTTTGGCCCCAGGAACATATACGGTGATTCTTCCCAAACTTAAGGGGATAGCGGAATCGCGCAGGGCTCTACCGAATGTTAAAATCAAATCCGGCCATTCCACGATCATAGAAGTGAATCCTAAAAAGGGCAAAGCGACCATAAAAATTGTGGATAAGCAGATGCCGGCTAATAAGAAATGAGGTAACAGTTCAGAATAAAAGAGTTCCTCAACAACTTTACTTTTATATCTTCGTGTGGAATTGCCTCAGGGGGTTTCGAATCGAAACAGAAGACCGGTTAGCTCGGTCTTCTGTTTAATTATTAGAATTTATAGATTCGACTACCTTAAAGAATATGTAGAAGTAGGGACAGTCCAGCCTGCGGGTCGTACGGAATAAAGCAGCTTTATTTGAGGGATTCACCTCTCAATTGTCGGTGAAGATTTTTAAAATAAATTTTTTGACATTTGTTGACACACATGGACGAGTATTCCCAATAATTCGCATCGTCACTCGGATAATTCTCGTGACACTCCCTGATGCATTGGTCACGTTGTTGCTCGATGTCCTGAGCAAGTACCGGGGGACTAACAAAGACCCCCAGGAACAGGAACATCATCAACAACATGGCGACATAGTTACGTTTTGTCATGGCAGCGCTCCTTTCCATAAAACATGTGAATAAATTCCCCCATAGTACGGACTGTAACACGAATCGGCCTTATGTTTCAAAGGTCTTGGAATTTGAGTCCAGCCAAGACTCTCACATAATTTGATATTTGCGATAGCCGACTATCTTTGCGGCCATCGCAAATCCAACGCATTTTCGGGCGATGAAAAAGGTCCACAATAAGGAGCCTAAACTTACGGTTGTCTAAGGAGTCTTTTTCATCCCTCCGAGTATCTTTTCGGGTGTTACAGGTAAGTCTTTGCACCGGTAGCCAGTAGCATGGTAAACCGCGTCAGAAATAGCCGGCGCTGTAGGTGAGGCGAGACCTTCACCCGCTTCTTTAGCTCCCATTGGCCCTTCTGGCTCATACGTATCGATGTGCGCTACCTCGCTCGGTGGCATGTCCATTGCGGTTGGCATCTTATAATCAACGAAACTGGCATTGAGGGTTTTGCCTTCTTGCATGACAAACTGTTCGGACAGGGCGTATCCAAGTCCCATCTGGATTGATCCTGCAAGCTGCCCCTCCACGCTCCTGGGGTTGATAACGGTCCCACAATCATGTGCAGTCCACATGTTCTTGACATCCACAAGGCCGGTCTCCATGTCAACCTCGACCTCAGCTACCTGAGCTCCAAAACCAAAAGCAGGCGTCACCAATCCTTTCCCTCTTGGCGTATATGACCCACGGGCCACAAGAGGCTCTCCCCTGTTGGCCTTTTGAACCATGGCTACCGCTTCTCCAAAACTCAACCCATAGTCAGGCCTTGTCACAGACTGAACCCGTCCGTTTTTGCATTCAATTTCATGAATCACATTGAGATTGAAACGTGCCGATACAGCCCCAAAAAGTTTTTCCTTGATCTTCCTAGCTGCGTCGATCACGGCGTTCCCAGCCATAAGGGTAACCCTGCTTCCCCATGATCCCAAATCAGCCTGGGGCGTCATAGCCGTGTCAGCGGAAGTAATTTTGATGTCTTCCATCTTCAAACCGAGTTCTTCGGCAAGAATCTGTTTTAGGACAGTGTCAGAACCCTGCCCAATGTCCGACGCCATAGTCAAAAGATGAACGGTTCCATCGGAAAAAGCCCTGACCTCAGCGGCGGAAAACGGATATTGGGTGTTGAACCAGTTAAAAACTCCTCCAGAAATAAAGCTGTAGCAACCTATGCCTATCCCTCTGCCAGGTTTGAGATTTTTCCGTTTTTCCTTCCATCTGCTCATTTCCGCGACTGCCTTTATCGATTCCACAAAGCCACAACTCGAAATGGTAGCAACATCCGGAATCTTGTCACCGCTAACTTGGGCGTTTTTCAGGCGAATATCAATCGGATCTATGCCGAGCTCTTCTGCAGCCATGTTCATTTGGATTTCAGTCGCGTAGAGTGATTGCGGAGCGCCAAATCCTCGCATTGCGCTTGCCGGGGGTTTGTTGGTATATACGTGTTCACCATGGAATCTGTAATTTGGGTAGCGGTAGAGCATAGCTCCAAAATTGCCGCACAGAAACGTGGCCGTTGGTCCCATGGCATTGTAGGCCCCTCCGTCTAGCTGAATCCGCAAGTCCTTGGCAATTAGTGTTCCATCCTTTTTGAACCCGACCTTTGACTGAATTTTCATAGGATGCCTTCGTCTGCCAGTAAGAAATTCCTCTTCTCTGGTAAGAGTGAATTTCACAGGTTTGCCAGTTTTCCTGGCCATGAAGGCCGCACAAAATTCCCAGGCTCGCAATTCCATTTTTCCGCCGAAACCGCCGCCAACGAATGGCTTGACTACCCTTATGTCATTTTCTCGCATGTTAAGCGTTGAAGCCAACAAACACTGAATGATGTACGGAACTTGAGTCGATGTCCAAAGCGTTATCCGTCCGTCCGGATCGACC
>JBMFSZ010000249.1:0-5729 GCA_049967315.1 Desulfomonilaceae bacterium | reverse complement strand
GCAATCGCCACGGTAGACGCCGACTCCATATCGGGAGTGAAGACCGTCGACTTTTCCGGTTCCGAGGGAGGGGTCGACGCGGCGGGTTTAGGGGCCGGGATCGCAGCGCCTATCCTGGGCGCCATGGCGAGGGTGACAGGCATGGTGAAGATGGACAGCCTTAAAAAAATCGTCTCAGACGTCGCAGCCTTGGACCGCGGATACAACGAGGTGACACTACGCCGGTTTCGTAAAACCAGGGCCGAATATTCCTGGGGCGGATGAGAAATGGAATGTTAACCTCAAGAAAACAAAGGAGAAGTCATGTCGATAAATGTTCCTAAAGAGCGGGAAGTCCCCTTCGGAGCAGTTACCCCGGCTCCAGTCAACCAACAGGACCTATTCATCACATCAAACTGGAGGATTGTCCGTCCAGTCATCGATGACGAAAAGTGTACCCGATGTCGCACATGTGACATGTCATGTCCCGATTCCTGCTGGGCCCATAACGAAAAGGAAGACCGGATGGTATGGAATTGGAAGTTTTGTAAAGGTTGCCAAATTTGTATTAATGAGTGCCCGACCGGGGCCCTATCAGCAGCTTTGGAACTCGACTTCCCAGATGGTGTGCACCGTTTGGAAAAACCCTTTTAGGAAAGTGGAGAAGACATTATGATTCAAGAAAAAATGCTGAGTGGCTGCGCTGCTGCGGCCCAGGCCGCAAAACTTGCCGAGGTTGAGGTAATATGTTCATACCCCATACGCCCTTACACAGCCATCATGATGGAGCTAGCGAGAATGGTCGCCAATGGTGAACTGGACGCTGAATTTGTACATGGTGAAGGAGAACATGGGCAGCTCTCAGTGGTTTTGGGAGCTTCGGCCGCTGGGGCTCGCGCATATACCGGAAGCGCCGGGGTAGGGGTCGCGTATGCCTACGAACTGTATAGCCCTATTGCAGGAGGACGTTATCCCTTGCAAATGGCAATCGCGGATCGGACCCTTGATCCTCCTGGAGATTTCGGTTCAGAACATACCGACGCCATGATGTGCCGTGATCAGGGTTGGTTGATCGGTTGGGCGTCAACGCCCCAAGAGGTTTTTGATAATACGCTGATCAACTTCCGTGTGGGAGAAGATCCTCGTGTAATGCTTCCACAGATGGTGTGCCAGGACGGGTACTTTATTTCGCACATCCCAGACAAGGTCCATCTGGCGGAACTTTCTCAAGTCAGAGAATTCTTGCCACCGTATAAAGCCCCTCATCCGTTGAGCCTTACATGCCCGGTTTCACACGGACCCCAAATTAGGCCGGATCAGGGCGCCCCTATGGATGCTCAAAGAGCGGCGGTCTTCCTGGAAGTCCCCAAAGTTATCGAGGAAGTTACCAATGACTTCAATCGTATTTTTGGACGTAATTATGATCCTTTTGTAGAAAAATTCATGATGGACGATGCGGAAATAGCGTACTTCGTGCAAGGGGCTCACGCTAACACCTGCAAGTCAGCCATAAATAATCTCCGAAAGCAAGGAGTAAAGGCAGGATTGGTGAGGCCTAGATATGTTCGTCCCTGGCCAACAATCCAGGTCGCGGAGGCCTTGTCTAATGTAAAGGCCGTTGGATGCGTTGAAACTAGCACCTCTTATGGTGGAGCTATGGGGGGAGGAAACCTGATTCACGAAGTTCGGGCCTCGCTCTATGATCTGGAAAATCGACCATTGGTAACCTCATTTATGGGCGGTTTGGGTGGAGAGGTTATTCTGCTCGAAGACTTCTACTATATGGCCAAGATACTTACCCAGATGGTGAAGGACCAGAAAACACATAAAAATGTTTACTGGATTGGTTTTGAAGGAGAATAGTCCCTTTTCTACTTCCTGAGGAGCGTTAAACAATGCAAGCATTTGATTATAAAAAACAAATTCTGGAGCCCATCAAATCTATCAAAGGGGCGCCAAAAGAGGAAATGTATCTTCCTGGCCACCGAACCTGTGCTGGATGTGGTCCGGCGCTTAATTATCGCCTAGTGGCGAAAGCCGCTGGCAGGGACACAATTTTTGTAGGTCCTACTGGTTGCATGTACGTGGCGAATTCCAGTTATCTGTGTACACCATATGCGGTTTCCTGGACTCATGCGCAGATAACCAACGGTGGGGGGGTTGCGTCAGGAGTCGAAGCCGCCTTCAAAATTTTGGCTCGTAGGAAAAAATATGATGGGCCCTTTCCCAACATAATCGTTATGGCAGGCGACGGCGGAGCAGTCGATATCGGTCTGCAGTCAATGTCAGCGATGATGTACAGAGGGCACGACGTCCTCTTCATCTGTTACGACAATGAATCATACGCCAACACCGGTATTCAGACTTCACCAACTACTCCTTACGGAGGACACACCACTTTCACGCCTCCAGGCAAACTCATTCCCGAGGGTAAGACCCTATTTCCCAAAGATCCGCCTCAACTGGTAATAGGTGGCCACCCGGCTGTAAAATACGTAGCCACGACATGTGTCTCCTATCCAGTGGATCTTATGAATAAGGTTCGCAAGGCGCTAAATGTCCAAGGGCCTACCTTCCTTCACATGCTAAGTCCATGCCCCAAAGGGTGGCAGTTTGACGAAAAGTTGACCTTAGAGATGGGACGACTGGCTGTGCAGACCGGCATGTGGAGCTTGTACGAATGGGAAAATGGGGAATACAAATACAGTCGTGTTCCTAAAACGTACAAACCGATTGACGAATATTTGAAACCTCAGGGGCGTTTCAAGCACCTCAAACCCGAACACATAGCCAAGTTGCAGGCGTTCGTCGATGAAAAGATACAAAAAGTCAAGGCCACGGCTGTAGAGGCGGCTGCTCCCACGCCGAAGGCTGTGTAAGTCTATTCCACAAAACTAGACCAGCATTCCATATGACATCAAAACCCAGAATACCCTGTCCGTTTGGTTTTGGCAGGGTATTCGGCTCAACATTCCTCATTTTGCCCCGCGGCTGTGAAAGGAGTAGGCGCTATGCGTAAAGAAACTGTGACGCGGACCGAGACCACGCAGGACAGCGCCAGTCAGTTACGTGACAACTTTACGGGAAACAGATGGATTCAGTTGATAGCCGGTGTGGTTGGGATGATCATCATATCGAACTATCAATATGCTTTTCCTCTCTTTGCAAAAGGAATGAAGGAACAATTTATAAACGTGCCCTATCGCGAGATCGCTCTCGTGTTCAGCGCCTTTATCCTGTTTGAAACGTGGCCTATGCCAGTCTCCGGGTTTCTGGTCGATAAATTCGGAATTCGCAAACTCATGTCAGTAGGTTCTATCTTTATATTACTCGGATGGCTTTTGGGCGGGACTTTATTTAAAAATTCTCTTCATGGATTGTACGTTTGTTACGGTTTGATCGCAGGAACAGGCTCGGGAATAATTTACATATGCGCAGTATCTAACGCTGTCAAATGGTTCCCGGATAGAAGGGGATTAGCGACTGGCCTTACCGCTGCCGGATTTGGCGGTGGCGCTGCATTTTCAATTTTGCCGATACAGGCGACCATAAATGCAGTTGGCAGTTGGGCTATGACGATGGCCATCTGGGGGGTAGGCCAGGGGATTATCGGTTTTTGCATGGCTATGGTGTTGCGACACCCTCCACAAGGCTGGAAGCCTGTTGGTTGGGATTCAAATACGACGAATGGAACCAAAGCGATAGCGCAATCGAGGATAGATTTCAAATGGAACGAGACGCTAATGAGACCAGAGTTTTATGCACTGTACATCGCGTTTTTGTGCACGGGAATTGGCGGTCTGATGAGCACGGCAAACATGGTGCAGATGGCCAAGTCTTTCAATTTGTCGGATGCAAAAGTGCTCGGTGTAGGAATTATAGCGCTTACCGCAGCGCTCTGTTCAGCAGCGAACGCTACATCAAGAATTCTTTGGGGATTCATATCGGACAAATTGGGCAGGGAATACACTATGGCTCTGGCTTTCCTGCTAGAGGCGATTTTTATCTTCTTGGTGACCCGAGTCTCTGATAGCCCGGTATTATTTATCGTGAGCTTTTCTCTTGTTTTTCTTTGCTGGGGCGAAATCTATGCGTTATTTCCGGCCGTAACCGGTGACGTGTTCGGCGCGAAACACGCAGGTTCCAATTATGGGATGATGTACACGTCCAAAGGAGTGGGTTCCATAATAGGTGGATATGGCGCAGCAGCGATGGCAGGGATTTTCGCGGGCTCTTTTATCGTGCCATACTACATTGCGTCAGGACTTAATGTGTTAGCGGCTTTTCTAATTTTATTCGTGTTAATGCCACTGGTCAGAACCAGAATCGCAAATGAATCTCATGAAAAGGCCTGAAACCGCGAAGGAGAGCGTTTCCTCGCTTTATCCAACAGTCATTCGAGGAGGGTTTCATGGAACAAAAAGATAGCGACGAGCTCAATGAATCAATCAGTCGTAGGAAGTTTATGCGCTTTGCCGGAACAACCGGTATGGTGTTAACTCTGGGAAAAGTTTTAACGACGAATGCGTTTGCCGTTGAGACCAAACGAGTAGACATGTCGGGGAAAGTACATATTTTGGGTTTCAACGACATGACATCCACGCCAGGATTATGGGATAACTCCAGGAAGCCTGTACTGGTAATGAAATCTGGAGAAATCGTTATTATCGAAACGGGAACACATTTGTTGGGGAAAATGGTTCCGGGCGCAGAAATCGGAGATTGGATAAAATGGTACAAAGAGGCTATTGCCAAGGATCCTGACGTGTATATTTATCCCGATCCTCGAACTGGCGCCGAAAAAAAGCAGAAAGGAGCCGGTCATCACTCGCTTACAGGTCCCATTTATATTGAGGAAGCCAACCCCGGTGACATACTTCAGGTTGAAATACTCGACATTGAGCCTAATGCCTACGGTTTTAATCTAAATCCGACAACATCATTTATGAACCTCGGCCTTCTTGCCGAAGACTATCCTGATGGAAAGGTACGTTGGTATTCAGTAAATCACAAGAAAATGACCTACGAATTTGCTCCGGGGATTGAAGTTCCAGTTCGTCCTTTTCCTGGCACTATAGGGGTTGAGATGGCTGCTGCTGGGAAATGGAGCAATGTCCCTCCTGGCGCACATGGTGGCAACATGGATATTAAAGATATGGTTGCCGGGACAGTTTTCTATGTGCCTGTCCAGGTAAAAGGAGGAATGTTAAAAACTGGGGACTCTCACTTGGCGCAAGGTGACGGAGAAGTTAACCTTAATGCCCTGGAAGGCGCGTTCAAGAACATGACACTGAGGATTTCTGTCAGAAAGGACCTAAAAAAACTCGTCAATTGGCCGATGATCTCAACTCCGACTCATTGGGGACTGTTGGGATTCCATACCGATTTGCTCAAATCCTGCAAAATGGCATTACGAAATTCAATTGATTTTTTACATCAATATTACGGCCTTCCGAAAATGGAAGCTTATGCTTTTTGCAGCCAGGCCGTGGATTTACATGTTAGTCAATTAGTGGATTACACTTTGGGAATTCATGCCATGATTCCCAAAAGTGTTTTTGTTGGTGAACAATATGCCTCAAGAAATGGGCTGTTAATTTCTAAACAAATATGACGAGAATCTTATGGGGGTAAATACGGGAGGAAATTTTCATCCCGAGTAACCGCTGTGCTTCAGGGTGTAAAATGGGGCTGAAATCTTTGTACGAAATTGCTTGTAGTTGCGGCAATACCTTCGAAACAGAATTGTG
>JBMFSZ010000248.1:0-5733 GCA_049967315.1 Desulfomonilaceae bacterium | reverse complement strand
CCCTAACCTTCAAAGAATACTTAATGCCCATATTTATGACAGGGAAACAAATAGTGGACATTTGCCTCCATCAAGAGTCCCTGACATTGAAAGCAGGCTGCAAACGCTGGCTCGGCTACCGTTATGTGATTGGTGGGTCCTGGAGCTGAGGGAGATTGGCTCGTTGATGAAAACTCTCAGGGTAATCAGAGAGTTTTTACTGATGCGGGCAAACTCGGAGCCTGAAAAACTGATCTCGGCATGAAACCACTTTTTAATTCATGATATCGAAGTATTATATTTTTTAAATTAAGTATTAGTTTCTTTTGAAGATTTGTTGCTCAGCGTATAAAACTATGATAGAGTTTCTATAAATATCGTTTTATTTGTGATTTTGCTGAGAGTATTCAGATGGTTAGGTTTGGCAGCGCAACTCCAGGCTTACGCAGAGGCCCCAAGGGGGCAGTCCGTAGACTTCAACAGGTTTTGGCCGTGGTTACTGTTACGCTCGTCCTGATGCTTTTGACCATGACATCTTCTCATGCGGCCTCTAATTACAAGAATCAGGATTCAGGGCAGAGCGTTAACCCGGGATTAGCAGCGGCGATTCCTTCATACGCTGATTGTACGCCTAATAGTACTTTTCTTACGCTGGGGGCGCGTTTAGGCGCAGCCACATGTTATGGCAGCAATGGTCCTGCTCCTGTTCACGTTTGCCTGAGCGATGAAATGGGAATTGGTTACAACACGTTTTTCGGGTTCCTGGCTTCATTAAATCTGGTTGATAGAAATGATTACGGCGCAACAGTTGAGTTAGACGTGAATCACTTTCAGTTCCATGGTAATGGGACCGTAACTGATACGGTGACAGCCAGAGAATACAGCCTGGTGATTGGAGATTCTCTTTCGGGTGACAATACCACCACCATTGGTGCTGTGAACACGGATTTTCATCTTGGATCAAGCTTCACGCACTTTGTGAAGTTCTATCCTAGGCTCCAGTTTGTTGAATATGCCCAAGACATGAGTCTTACAAATCATACTCGAGGTTGGGCCGATTCCGGTACGGCTCGATACCAGCTATTGGGCGGTGGAGGAGTCCTTCAAATAGGCCAACTTCCTTTACTGTCCGATCAATTTTACAATGGATTTTGGGGAGCGCTTGCGCACGACTTGAGACTTTCCGGGGCTATCGGCACTGGGGGTAAAGGAGTTACTTACTGGAACTGGAAGGTAGCGCTTGCGTTCATGAAATACCGTTCAGCCGCTTTGCAATTCGCCCAGCGTAATTCGCAGATTGAAGCGGAAGCCGGGGCCAGTATGTGGCAAATACTTGAACCACCCGTCAGTAGGCACTGGGGAGATATGGGACGTGTAGATACTCTGATGTTCTATCTGCAACTTTCGGCTACTTTTTAGCGCCGTGTTTCCCAGGGGTTCCCCAGAATTGCAGAAACATGTGGAGACGAGCTGACAAATTTAAGTAATTTTCTATTTTCGGTCGAAGGCAGCTTACCTTAAATTCTATCTGCCCTGATTTCCCGCAGCATGACTGACCCTCTCAACATCATTGTGGTCGATGACGAAGTCAACATCCGAAGAACGTTGTCAGTTTGTCTGGAATCCGACGAACATCAGGTTTCGGTGGTAAGCAATTTTCGGGACGCTCTCGTTGAAGTTTCCCGACGTTCTTTTGACCTGGCGTTTGTAGATCTGCGGCTTGGACCTGACAACGGATTGGACCTGATTCAGCCATTACTCGCATCATCACCGTGGCTAAAGATCATAATGATTACTGCCTATTCCTCAATAGAAACTGCTGTAGAGGCTATTAGGAGAGGCGCATTCGACTATATTCCAAAACCTTTTACTCCGGCTCAAGTCAGACTGGCTGTAGAAAAGGTTTCCACAATAAGATCACTCGAACAAAAGTTGTCACTCTTGCAAGAAGAGCTTGGCAGATCGAACACCGCACTCGAATTTACCAGCGCCAACACAGTGATGCAAAGAGTTCTAAACCTGGCTCGACAGGTGGCCGCCACTGAGGCCGCTGTTTTGATTCGTGGAGAAAGCGGAACCGGGAAAACTGTTCTGGCGCGTAAGATCCATCAATGGAGTGACAGAGCGTCTAAGCCATTCGGCATCATTTCCTGCCCATCCTTGTCCCCCGAACTGGTGGAAAGTGAACTGTTCGGACATATTAAAGGGGCATTCACTGGAGCCGTCAGAGACAACCCGGGCCGCATTGCCACTAGCGAAGGTGGTACCCTGTTCCTCGATGAGGTCAGCGAGTTACCATTATCGGTTCAGCCCAAGCTTTTGAGGTTTCTACAGGACAAGGAATATGAACAAATGGGCGCTCACAGGACCCGTAAAGCGGACGTCAGAATAATATCCGCCACAAATGTAGACCTTGAACACGCTATAGAACATTCCAGGTTCAGGGAGGACTTATTTTATAGATTAAACGTAATTCAGATAGAGATTCCGTCTCTGCGGGACAGGCCGGAAGATATTGTCGCACTTGCAGAAAAATCGCTGGCTTTTTTCAGTCGCAAATATCACCGTTCCCTCGCGGGTTTTACAAATGAAGCTTTGACAGCTATCCGAAACTACCTTTGGCCCGGGAACGTGCGAGAGTTAAGGAACGTGATCGAGCGGGCTGTAATACTTTGTACCAGTGACAAAATCGGCGCAGATGATTTACCGGACAAAATTGCGCCATCCAAATCGACTTTACGGGTCGGTGACCCTGTAAGTCTCAGCAAGATTGAGGAGGAGCATATCAGAGCGGTCTTATCGCGGTGCAAATCCATCAAGGAAGCCGCGGATATACTTGTTATAGATCAGGCCACTCTCTGGCGCCGCAGAAAACAGTACGGAATCTGAAGGCATAAAATGGATCATTTTATGGCCTGGTCATTGCACTATGCAAGGTGCAGGAACCGCTGATCATGCAAATTGCAATCTTCCAGAAACACAAATAATTTAACCTATTAATTTCATCGGACATATAGCACTGACTTAGTTGGCGCCATCCTTGCCTTCCATTTTAGCGGAGGTCCCATATGCTGGGAATTCGTCAAAAACTATCTTTAGGGTTTGGTGGGCTACTTCTTGTTATCCTTATAATCGGTATTGAAAGCGTCACTCAACTTACGGACTTAGGCGGCTCAATAGAAATCATATTAAGAGAGAACTACCAGAGTGTCTTGGCTTGCCGGGGTATGCAGAACGCCCTAGCGTCCATGAATAGCGGAATATTGTTCACTTTTATGGGCTATGAACACGAAGGCGTTGATCTTATCAGAGAAAACGAGGCAGCCTTTCAGAAAGCCCTTGATCTTGAGTTTGAAAACATTAGTCTTGCTGGAGAGGGAGATAAGGCCAAACGTGTCGAGAAACTTTTCTCAGAGTATAAACAGGCCATTAATTCAGCAATGCAACCAGGGGTAAGCCTGGAAAGCAGGCGTGGAGTCTACTTTACGCACATTCTACCTTTGTCCGACAAGATTCAGTCCGCTTCCGAAGAAATCCTGGTTATGAATCAGCAGAACATGCATGACGCTGATAAACGAGCCAGAAAAAAGGCTGAAAACGCCCGCCGACTTATGCTGATGTTGCTTTTGTTTGGCGTAACGCTCGCGGTAGTTTTCATGATTTTGATAGGCAAATGGATTCTTAGGCCAATAGCAACGCTAACTGCGTCAGCCCTAGAAATCAAATCCGGAAATTTGGATCTCGTAGTCAGTCCGGGTTCAAAAGACGAGATTGGAACTTTAGCCCAAACATTTAATGACATGACCGTTGCCCTCAGGGAATATCGTAGAACGCGCAGGGCCCAACTGATCAACCTCAAACGGGCTACCGAGCAAGCTTTTAAGGTCCTACCCGAAGCTGTTGTAATCGTCAATGCAGAGGGAGTTATCGAAATCGCAAGTGGTTCTGCCACAAAATTGTTCGATATCTGGCCCAATCAAAATGTACGGGAACTCCACCTTCACGGTGTCGTAGATCTATATGAAGAGGCCCTGCACAGCGCCAGAACCTCTGAGGCTCAAAATGGACAAGCTCTAGTTCAAAAATTTATTAATGGGAAAGAGCATTATTTTCGTCCAAAAGCAATTCCTATTCTGGACAATTATCGGCAGACTAGTGGGGTGGTCATTTCTTTACCAGACGTTACTCTGGAAAGGGAACAAAATGAAATGAAAAGAGGTGTAGTTTCGACTGTATCACATCAACTCAAGACTCCCCTGACATCTATAAGAATGTCACTACATTTGCTACTCGAAGAAAAGGTAGGGGCACTGTCAGAAAAGCAGGCGGATCTTGTTGTGGCCGCCAAAGAAGAGAGTGATCGTCTCCATCTGATCCTTGAGCAGTTGTTAAACATCAGTCGTATAGAATCGGGCAAGACCGCTATGGATCTCAGGGCTGTGAGGGCTCATGAATTAATTATAGAAGCTGTTGAACCCTTTCGCAGTTCCGCTAGAGATAAGGGAATTACTCTTGAAATTCAATTGCCGGACGATTTACCAGAGGTGCAAGCGGACCCTGTAATGATTGGCCAGGTTTTTGCCAATTTACTTTCGAACGCCCTCAAATATACTGACCCTGGTGGTTCCGTCAGCATATCGGCCGAGCCATCGGACGATTTTGTACGCTTTTCTGTAGCTGACACGGGGAAGGGTATCCCTCCCCAATACCTAAAAAAAATCCTTGAACATTTTTTCAGGGTTCCGGGTCAAACAACAGAATCCGGCTTGGGTTTGGGCCTTTCAATAGTTCAGGAAATTGTAGAAGCCCACGGTGGGAATGTTACTGTAGAAAGCCGGGAATCTGAAGGTAGTATCTTTGAATTTTCACTTAAGCGATCTGATAGCGTCGCCAATCAAGAGGTCAACCATGATTGATTTGATATTTGTTGTTGGTCTTGTAGTTTTTTTTGGGTTGTGTGTCCTGTATTGCATCGCCTGGGAAAGGATCTGAGCCATGTTTGACATCATTGTCGGGCTAATAAGTGTGGTTCTGATTGGGTATCTGTTTATAACTGTATTAAGACCTGAGAAGTTCTGACGAGGTAGGAGCATGATGAACTATTTCGGATGGATCCAACTAGCGCTTTTCATTGGCTCACTTCTTGTCTTGACTAAACCGGTGGGGCTCTATTTAGCAAGGGTCCTCGATCCGCAGGGCAAGACTTTTCTGGACCCATTAATGAGCCCAATAGAGCGATCTATATATTTTTTGTCAGGCATTGCCCCAGACAAAGAACAGGACTGGAAACATTACGCATTTTCAGTGATAGCGTTCAGCCTTGTTGGAGCGTTATTTACCTACGCAATTTTACGGCTGCAGCGTTACCTCCCCTTGAATCCGGAAGGATTGAATGATGTTAGTGACCAGCTTTCTTTTAACACCGCCGTTAGCTTTGTAACTAACACCAATTGGCAAAGTTACAGCGGTGAATCCACCATGTCATATTTTTCCCAGATGGTGGGGCTGACTTTTCAGAATTTCGCATCCGCCGCTACCGGAATAGCCGTGGCTGCCGCCCTGGTCAGAGGTATTTCCAGGAATTCCTCTAAAACCATTGGCTCTTTCTGGGTTGATTTGATCCGGACCACACTATACCTGCTTCTGCCCATTTGCCTTGTTTATGGGGTATTTCTTGTGTCCCAGGGCATGATCCAGAATTTTAATCCGTATGTTAAGGCTCAATTAGTAGACCTCTCTACCCAGGACATCCAC
>JBMFSZ010000247.1:0-5741 GCA_049967315.1 Desulfomonilaceae bacterium | reverse complement strand
CTAGAGCTTCTTTGAGATTCCCTTTCCTCCAGTTGATCGATCCTAGGCCATCTAGAGCCGCCCTCAAACAAGCGGGATCACCGGGCTGTCCACATAGCTCAAGGACTTCATTTAATGCTTTTTGCGACTCACTATATTGCCCCAACCTCTCATATATTTCTGCCATATTGAAACGTGTCTTCCACGCTGAAGCTAAATCTTTGGCAGATACCATGTATTTGTAGACCTTGTCATAATAATCTAGGGCTCCTTTGAGGTCTCCCAGCCGAGATTTTACGAAACCTATTTGACTTGCTGCAATTGCTGCTTCTTTCAAATTACGTGTTCTGAGAAATATCTCGTAGGCCTTTTGAAATCCATCCCTGGCCTTTTCAAGGTCTTCTTTCGATTTTGCATTTTTTAGAAACGCTGACGATTGATTTAATATGATGGCTCCCTGATTCGCATCTTGAGCAAACACTTGGGTAATCGTGGTACAGATTAAAAGGGTTATACCAACTAATAGGCAAGAAATTCTCATTGTGAGTCCCCTAACGCCATTAAATTTCAGCAACATTTTGGATCATTGTAACATGATTTTGGACGATGAACCATCGCATTCCTTAAAATTGACCAACATTTTCTCTGCAGGGATAGAACAGATTGGCATATCGCCCCGAACACTACTTCTTATTACCTGTCCCAAACTCGCTAAACGCCCTTAATTGAAAATTCACATCCCCGAACTAAATTTGTCCGGTTCTCAGAACGAACGCCATCTGAGTTAATGGGCACACAATTTCCCGGAGGTGGCGGAACATGAGCGCATATTCGGCAAAAGCCGTGAGAGAGGCCCTGCGAAAAATAGGGTTCAGGCCTTTTGGGAAAGGTAATGCCAGCGGACACGAAATATGGAGGAACCAAAACAACTGCAGAATTCGGCCGGTAATGAGAAAGAAAGACGTTCACATTCGTACCCTCTATTGCCTTGGTCTTGATCTGGAGAGGATGGGGATTTGCGACCGAAAAAAATTTGTTTCCCTAATTAAGTTGCAAACTTTTTGAAGCTGACTTTTTGATGATTCCACCGTTTTTACGGCCTGGAAGCCGGTGGTGTCCTTTGGATCTCATCGTTTATCCCTCCGATGGGTGTCAACCGGGGACAAACGTTCCCAAAAATGTACAACATTTTCTATCCGATCTATCTGGTGCGTGGACCTCACCTAAAATCTGGGTAGGCCTACTCAACTTCATCCTCGGGCCAACTCACTATCCCTATTTGAAGAATCCGATGTCAGCCCCAGATACTGGATCCCCAATTAATAAAGCACGATCCAGGAAACGGTTACCCTCTTGGCATGATGTCTCAGGTACAAGGCAACAGTTGTGACAGGCCGCCAGGTTACAGGATTCCGGGCCTTGTCCACCACCGGAGCCAATTTCCATGCAAACCGGATCTGCCGAACACCACTTTGCTTTTTCTAGCGCCTTCCATATGATCGGCTCGAGGTATCCGGGCCTGCCCATGGCCACCAACCCACCAAGGGTACCCTCCGAATCTCCCGAGGCCGTGTAAATCAGAACACCGGATAATCGTTTCCCACCAAGATTTGACACATACAGTCGCTCTCTAAGGGAGGCCGCCGAATAGCCGCATTCAAAAGTGAGTTCATTGATCAGGATGTGTGCAAATGTGTGGATCATTAGGAATCTTGCAGACAATGATTTGTGCAGCCACTTTCGGGTCCTTTCCATTACTTTGTGCCTTTCAACGAGCTTTTTGACCCTTTTCTCTATCGCTTGATAGCTTTCCCAGGATTCCAGCTTGTCCTGATCAAATTCCAGAAAAATACCTTCACCGTGAACAATTATGGCTGGCAACCATGATTCACCCTTAGTTGGAGCCTCGTTGAACATCATCTTTTTCTTCTGCTCTAAAGATAGGCTAGACCCTGGGTAAACTCTGGAAAATCCTACCAGCGCTCTTGTCTCTCGCAATTTCTTCACAAGCGAAATCGTCGAAAAATACGATCGCAGTTTTTCGTCAATGGATTCAATGGCGATCAGTTGAACCTGGAGTTGAGGTTCATCCTGTTTACATTTCAGTTGTTCATACTCGAGAGGCAGGAGATCTCCCTCGAAATTTTCGTAATCCACGATCTGATCGACGGCGCTCTCCATTTTCCTGTTTTTATTCGACACAATCTTCAGTGCCGCCTCAATCTGCTCATCTGTGAACGGTTTCAAGATCAA
This sequence comes from Desulfomonilaceae bacterium, assembly GCA_049967315.1. GTDB lineage: Bacteria > Desulfobacterota > Desulfomonilia > Desulfomonilales > Desulfomonilaceae > CAJBEZ01. The sequence continues at coordinate 3,509 of JBMFSZ010000247.1, read as the reverse complement.
GGGGTGATGCAATCTAAGTCTTTGAGCGTCACTTTTGGATGAATCCCGAATCAGATCGTCGAGTGGGCTAGTCTCCATTAGCTCTACAAGCTCCGATGGCGCTATGTCGCTACGGCGAGGCAGGTAGATAGCGCTTTTCGTGTCCGGGTAGTAAACATTGGTGGCATTCGTGAGCGCTGCCCTCACAGGCAAGCCGCATGCACCTTCCGGCTGGTGCCGGCCAAACCAGGGGCTCGAGCCTGAGCACAAATACTCCTTTGGTGATCTGTTTAAATTTGTGCTTAGACCGGTAGATGATCCGTCTGTAGAAAACCACATGACGTTAGCCAGTGATCTTTTGGCTCCACAATTACATGAAACTATTTGATACTGAAGTGTTGAAGCTCCTGATTTACTGAGACTTAACTGCGCTTGACACTGTGTGTCCTCATCTTGATGAACCCATTCTCTCCATGGAAAGTCGTGCAAGTGGCCGTTTTCGCACATTGTGATGAGTTGAACCTGTGACATGTAGGTCCTCTGACAACTCCGACATTTCGGCTTGGCCTTCAATGTCAGTGGCATCTGTTCCAGGCGGCCGCACGCTGGGCAAACGTGCCACCTCGGAAACCTGTAAACAGGTATCGTGATCGACATGTTAACCTTTTCATGGCTGTAATTCCCGGGCGCTCGGTAGTCGGGAGGAAGTCGAAAATGATCCACCCCGAGCAGTCTCTGTAGACGCCATTCTTCTACCTTGTATTCATGGAGGTCAATTTCCGAACCCTTGTCTGTGGCGACTTCTTCATTAAACCAGTAGTCAAGCGCCGCTGTAATGTACGTTGCCCCGTCTTTTCCGACACTTAAAGCCCCAACGCCAAAAGGCGCTATGAGGTGAGATCGTCTTACAGGATTGATTGGCATCTTACTCATCCTCCTCTTTCAGTCCTCCGAGATAAACCTCAGTCTGGCACTCAGCGTCTACGTTTCTCATGGATGTCGGCGTCGGCCACGAAATCTTGGCATATGCCGGGTTGATGTAAGCCCCAGCAATTCTTAGCAGAGGCGCTTCATCAGCGTCCGTGGCCCCTGTCCATTTGGTTCGCTCCCATCTTCTCCACTCCCGAGTCCTTCTATCAAAAACTCTTAAAAGGTTTGTCTTCTCAGACGGGTTGACCACTAGAATCCTTTCAAGAAACATCTTCCTAATATTATCTATCAACTCATCCGGAGGATTAAGCGGACTGGTCACAATATTCTCGTCACCAAATTGAAGGGCGTATCCGGCCATTACAGCATGTAGGGCTCTTTCCAGCGCAGGGCTGGAAAAAGGCGTGACGCTGGTAGGCTCAACTTGGGCGTAAAGCCTCTCATGGTAACTCCTGAATTTCTCAAAGTGAGACCTGTCCCTTGGTCTGGTAGGTGGGTATATTGTCACGATCAACCCGGGCTTTTCGCTCCATTTGCGTCCAACACGCCCAGTAATCTGGATGTACTGTGATGTAGACTTGGGTTGACCAACCACCATCATCAGGGACAGCCTGTCTATGTCAACGCCAACCTCCATGATGCTCGATGTCAGGCAAACATCGACAGGGTATACCTCCTTCGAGTCTGAGACCTCTGTCTCAAGCTTTCCTATGGATCTGGCTACCTCTCCGCTCTTCAGGCGCCCCGTAAGTTCCTGGATGTTGTAGAGGCGCCTCATTGCTCCGAAGTTCAGGTTGGAGCGATTCAAAATACCTTTAATGTGATCCGGAACGTGAGACTGAAGTAATGTTAGCCCCGAACCGAGTTCCCTCAAAGTGTTGTAGAAAGTCACAAGCGTCCACCAAGGATCTCTTTCGTCTTTGGGAAGCGCCATAGGCGCTTGTAACAAAGCTGCTAACGACTGAGCGACAGATGTGTCAAATGATCTGGCCGAAGGAGTGTGAATCCCAAGATAAATTTTTCCTGGTAAAAGTTTTCCATCATTACCACGGGCGAGGCTGGCGAAAAAAGACTCGCCAGCCTCAATTCCGGGTGGTGGAAAGAGGGCGGATTGGGTTCTCCCGAAAAGCGCCTTTATCTGGTCAGATGACCTTCTTATGGTCGCGGTTGAGCACACGATTTTCGGCCTGATCGGATTCCCATTTCGTCTGTCCGTGCAAAGTTCCTCGACAAGGCTCTCATAAAGACCGACCATAGAGCCCAGGGGTCCAGAAATCAGATGCAGTTCATCCTGGATGATGAGCCTTGGTGGTGAAAAGGTTCTTTGGCCGTTTGGAGCGATTCCAAAAATAGCCCTGGCCTCGGGTTTCCACGCCAGTTGCGCAAACTTGTCCACAGTTCCTATGATTAAGGACGGTGGCTCTTCGTAAATGTCTTCGTCAACAACTCTAAAAGGTAAGCCGGATGCAAAATCGCACGTTTGATCGGGACACCGAAACTTGATGCTATTTTCAACCCGCTCGTACCCAAGCAGTTTTGGCGCGCCTTTTCCTGAGCGGTTCGAATATTCTTGGGGCCCCATCAGCGCCCCACACCACGGACACCGTTCAACCATGAAAGGGTTGTCCGCTCTTTTTCCCCCTTTGAGTTTCCGGTGTTCAGTTATCGCATCCTGCCTGGTGTTTGGAGTGGTGTCTCCGCCCAGCCAGATGCCGATGGATATTTCGTTCTGGCCGAGTTCTTGCGGATGTTTACGCCTAAGGCTCTCAAGAGCGCACACAAGGCCAGATGCTCTCAGGAACTGCTGCGCAGTTAGCAGCCTCAAAGTGTAACGCATCAGAACCTCAACACCACGATCTTGGGGATCTTTTAGCCTTCTCAGTAGTATTGAAAAAGCCGCTAAACCTAAATACGCCTCCGTTTTTCCACCCCCTGTAGGAAACCAGATGAGGTCCACGATCTCCCGGTCAGGGTCATTGCCTTCGGCAATCGATTGAACCGTTGCGAGAATGAAGGCTATCTGGAATGGACGCCAGTTTCCTCGTCCTATCGGAGGGTTCAATTCGTCTATCTCTGGAAAAGGCTCCTTGAAAACAAGTCTCTTGCTCTTTCCAAAATACTCAGGGATTCTCGATGATCTTCTGGATCTAAGTTGCTGCATAAGGATTGCTTCGTTGGCAAGTTTGAACGCTTTCATGCTCGCAGGATCTGTTCTCAGATGATCAAGGCCGCTCTTCATCCTCGCCAGGAACGCTCGACACTGCTCGATATGTTTTTCAGCCGCAGCACAGTAGCACGGATCCAATTCCGAAGATTTTCCGTCTTTCTCGTCGATCCAGCTCTCATACATTTCGATCAATCGGTTCAGCGCATTGAAGCCGTCGTCCTCAGGGTTCAGTCCAGCCAGCGAAGACATGGGAATCGAAAAGTCACTTCCATCCGGTAATTTGATTTCTGGAGTTATGTTGGGGATTTCCGCGGTGGGAAAGCATTCCGATTTTACCCACTGTACTCTGTTGTCTTCGTTAACATTCCCCCAGTCGGCTGAACAGCCATGCCCGACAGCAAAAGTTTGGTGTTTACGGTATAGAAGTTCCAGT
>JBMFSZ010000246.1:0-5770 GCA_049967315.1 Desulfomonilaceae bacterium | reverse complement strand
GCCAGCCGGAAAATTCGGCGAATAATAGAATCAAAAAGTTTTCCCAAAGAGATGTCACAGGAGCTTCAGCGCAATTATGAGACACTGTGCCAAAGGGTGGGAATTTCTGACCTGCCCGTGGCAGTCCGATCAAGCGGCGCCATCAGCATGCCCGGCCAGATGGAAACCTATCTCAATGTCCGCGGCAAGAATGAAGTCGAAAAAAAGGTGACCCAAGTTTGGGCCAGCGCTTTTACTGCAAGAGCAATTGCTTTCAGAATCGAAAAGAGCATGGATATAGCCAAGGCGCCGATTGGGGTGGCAGTTCTGAAGATGGTCAACGCTAAGTGCGCCGGTGTCGTTTTGACCGTTCTCCCTACGACCGGAGACACGAGTAAAGTTGTTGTTGAAGGTAATTGGGGGTTGGGTGAAAGCGTGGTCAGTGGGGAAATTACACCCGACCAGTTCGTTGTAGAAAAGTCTACAGGAATTTTCGAATCCACCATAAACATGAAAAACAAAATGGTTTGCTACGGACGAGTTGGAACCAAAATCGCCGAAGTCCCTCAGCGTCTGCAGTGTGAATCATGCCTGAATCCTTCGGAGCTTTCCGAAATAGTGAGAGTCGCCACAGAGGTCGAAAATTATTTCAACGTTCCTCAGGACATGGAGTGGGTAGTCGATCAGGATTTGTCTTTTCCTGAAAATATTTACTGGGTGCAAGCGAGGCCCGCTAAATACAACAAGACAAAACAGGATGACTCCCAATACCTTGCGGATCTTATGTCTCAGATCTTTAGAATGTGATCGATAAAATACCCATTCTGCGGAGGCCTTCATGAGCAGCCTTTTCACCCAGTATTGGGACGTAATTCCAGGAAAATACGATGAATATTCGTCGTTTGTGTCTAAAGAGTACATCCCGGGCTTGGAAAGACTGGGCCTGCGGTTGCTTGGCGGTTTCCATGTCGCCGTCGGTCAGGGACCGAGAATCATCGTGGTAGGAACTGTGGATGAACAGGATTACCTGAGACGCATCCTTTCGACGGAAGATTACAGGATCATCATTGAAGAACTATCACAGTTTGTCTGTAAATATTCCAGCAAACTTTACGTCTCTAGCGGGAGGTTAACCCAAGGTCCGTATCACATTCAAACCGGGGCATGGAAATTCAACCAGTATTATAACGTGGTTCCAGGAAAAGAAATTGAACACTATCATTTTGTTAAGGATGAGTGTATGCCCGGAATGAAAGAATTGGGTGTGCCAGTAACAGGGGCATGGCGAATGGTAATTGGAGAAGGACCCAGAATTCTGGGGGAGTGTACATCTCGCGATATGGAAGGTATCGCCAGATGCATTGACTCTCCACTGTTTCGCAAATTAGTTCGACGGCTAAAGAAACATTTTGCTACCGACTACAATAGCCGCATACTTGCCCCCACTGGAAGGATTGAGATTCCATCACTCATCGAAAACATGACGAAGGGTTTTTAAAACCGAAAGGAATCTGTTATGTATGTACGGATGACGTTTTTTACTGTGAAAGAAGGTAAAATGGATGACCTCAGAAATATTTACAACAATCAGGTCATTCCGGCGCACAAGACCCACAAAGGAATCAGATTCGTTCATTTGCTGGAAAGGATGGATGCCCCAAATGAAGGAATTTCAATCACGGCATGGGATACCAAAGCGGACGTTGAAGCATACGAGAAGAGCGGAGAATACGAAAAACTTGTCGCGATGTTTAAAGAAATGTATGCAGGTGAACCATTTCTGAAGTCCTATGAGATAACCGCCAGTTCTGAGCCAATCCTTCTCAGAATATTTTAATCGCATGAGCAATTGGGAGCGGAAATAAGAGTAGTCCCTGACCTTTTAAAGTTTTCAAATTCACCAGACATGTCCCGGACGTGATCGCGCTATAGAGAAAGATAGTTGCAAACTATAGTATTTTTCTAAAAAAACTACTAGAATTGACTCCTGACAACTTCCACTCGATTCGGCAGCTTAAACTTAGCTAAGTTGGTTGAATGGATGGAAATACGGACAACGTCTAAAGCAAATCTAAAGACGATGGGGCAAGATCAGCTCTTTCGCGATTTGAGTCTTCAACCCATCATATAACAGAGAAGTTACATGAAAAAAGTTAGCCTTAAGGTTAATGGACTCCAACACACACTCGAAGCTGACGACAAGCTTGTACTCCTTGATTTTTTGAGGGACAACCTTGCACTGACAGGCGCCAAGCAATCTTGCGACAAAAAAGGGCAATGTGGAGCTTGCACGGTAATTGTAAACGCAAAAGCCGTACGATCCTGCCTCCTTAAAGTGGGTAATCTCGAGGGTGCGGATGTCATTACCATAGAAGGGTTGGGCACACCCGACAATCCCCATCTCATCCAGGAAGCTTTTGCTCTCGTTGGGGCAGTTCAGTGTGGCTTTTGTACGCCGGGCATGATTATGTCTACCAAGGGACTCCTCGACCAGAATCCTAATCCCAGCAATGACGAAATTAAAAAAGCACTTAAGGGAAACTTGTGCAGATGCACTGGTTACAAAAAAATCATTGACGCCGTAAAGCTTGCAGGACGGTTCCTTAGGGGTGAGACCACCCCAGATCAGGTACGCCCCCCCTACTCGGCCGGTTTGATTGGCGTTTCACGTCCCAGACCCCATGCATTGATGTTGGCATGCGGTAGCGCAAAATTTTCCGCAGATATCCGGATGAAGGACATGATCGAACTGGCGGTGGTTCGCAGTCCCCATCAGCACGCTATAATAAAATGCGTCGACACTTCTGATGCGGAGAAGATGCCTGGCGTAATAGGCGTCATGACTGCAAAGGAGATCAAGGGCTCAAATCTGTTGAAACCTGACCAGCCCTTGCTGTGTGACAGAAAAGTTCACGTTTTGGGCGACGCCATCGCCATCGTAGCAGCCAAGAACAAGAGTCAAGCTTTAGCCGGAGTTGAAGCAGTGAAAGTAGAATACGAATTACTTCCTGCTGTGATGACCACCAAGGAGGCGCTAGAGCCTAACGCACCACGAGTTCACGAAGAATCTCCCAACCTTTGCTACGAGCATCCGCAAATCAAGGGAAACGCTGAAGATGCCTTGAAGCAGTCTGCCGCAACAGTGGAGGCCAAATTTTCCACACAGCTTATTCACCAGGCTGCGCTCGAACCTGAAGCGTCAGTAGCCTACCTGGAACCAGGTGAAGAAAAGGAAAATCCAAAACTTGTGGTAATAGGCCGAAGCATATACATCCATTACCACCTCCTGACATTACAGGAAGCCTTAGGCTGGGATAACGTGCGCTACGAGCAGGCATTCATCGGCGGCCAGTTTGGCATGAAAATGGATATCACCGCCGAAGGAATTGCTGGAGCAGCCGCACTCCATTTCAAGCGTCCGGTCCGATATGTGTGTAGCTTGGCCGAGTCTATGCAAATAACTACCAAGAGGCATCCGTTCGAAATGAACGTTCGGCTGGGGGCTGATAGTAACGGAAAGCTAACTGCATATGCTTTGGATTTTACGGTCGAAAACGGCGCTTATACCTCTGCCGGCAAATCGGTTCTAAACCGTGCGTTGTACATGTTGAGCGGTTCATATGATATCCCAAACGTTCTGGCTCAAGGACATCTGGTTTACACGAATAACGCCTGGGGTGGCGCTGCTAGAGGCGCAGGACCTCCTCAAGTCAACTTTGCTCTGGAATCGGCCATGGAGCTATTGGCTGCAAAGTTGGGTATGGACCCGCTCGAGTTTCGGATCTTGAACTCCGTAAAACCAGGTGGCTCAATATCTACAGGCCAGGTAGTGGATGAATGGCCTTATCCAGGGTGTCTGGAAGCTCTTAGGCCTCATTATCATCGAGCTTTGGAAGAAGCCGCTGGACACAAACAGGGTAGGTTTAGACGCGGTGTTGGAATTGCGGGGGGGAGTTTTGGCATAGGTAGAGGAGGCCCGGACAGGTCAAACGTGGCCGTCGAGCTTAACTCTGATGGTGGCTTGACAGTGTACGGATCAGTCGCTGACCCTGGAGAAGGAAACGACGCCATGCTTACTCAGATAGCGTCCCACCTTACAGGAATCCCTCCAGAGAAAATCCGCCTAGTTCTTCGCGACACCGACAGAACTCCAGACGCCAGTTCAGCGTCGGGCAGTCGTGTTACGTATATGAGCGGCGGAGCTATGGTAAAAGCTATTGAAGCTCTGAAGACCAGTATGGCTGAAGTTGGCGCTAATTCTTATGAAGAGCTCGTGTCCGCCGGCAAACCTACCCGTTACCTAGGCTCCCGAATCTCGGAGACTACGTTCCTGGACACTAAAACCGGTCAAGGGACACCGTTCGAATCCCGAGTTCACGGTGTTCAGATGGCTGAGGTCGAAGTTGATACAGAGACAGGCTCGGTTATCATCCACAAGATAACTGCTGTGGTAGATCCTGGAACCATCATTAACCCTATGATCGTGGAGGGTCAGATAGAAGGCGGTGTTGACATGGGGGCAGGTATGGCCCTTCGCGAGCGCTACGTTCACGGCAAAACGCTAGATTGGGTAGACATTAAGTTTCCGACAATGAAGACATCGTTTGACATCGATGTAATACTGCTTCAGACACCCAGGAAACGCGGCGCCTTGGGAGCCGTCGGCGTGGGCGAATTTGTCCTGTTACCAACTGCGGCGGCAATTATTTCGGCTATTCAGAGCGCCACAGGAGGCGCTCGTATCTGCCATCTTCCCGCTACCCCTGAAAAAGTCCTTGAATCTTTGAAGTCTGGAGCAAGCTAAGGGAACAGGCCTCGTGGATAACATCGATTGTCTTGAAGCCCAAGAATTGGAAACTTATGATCGGAATGGTCCCAATTCGTTATTTGATACCGAAGGATTCCTAAACAATCCTGAGTCATGGAACGAAAATATTGCACGGGAAATAGCTCAGGCGCAGGGCTTGCCTGAGCTAACTGATTTTCACTGGCGAATTATACGTTTTTTGAGAGATTACTACCTCACAATGGGTAAGGCTCCTTTAAACAGTGAACTGAAAAAGGGTGTAGGCCTAAGCCTTATGCAAATAGAGAAGATGTTTCCTAATGGCATAAGGCTTGGAGCAAGACGAATTGCCGGTTTACCAAACCCGAAGAACTGTTAGCCTAATGTCGTCACTTCCAACAACTATCTATTTGGATAACGCCGCCACAACCTTCCCCAAACCTCCCGAAGTTCTTCATGCGATGTTTGAAGATTATAAACGCATGGGGGTTTCACCCGGACGAGGCAGCTATGACCTCGCCGTAAGGGCAGAGGAAATTGTGCTCGGCGTAAGACGACAGATCAATGATTTTTTTTGTGGGCCTGCTCCTGAAAGAGTCATCTTTTCCTACAACGCCACAGATGCGTTGAACACTCTCATTTTTGGATTGGTCAAGCCAGGTTGCCACGTAATTAGTTCCAGGCTCGAACACAATTCGGTACTCAGACCCTTACATCACCTCAGAGAACAGGGGATCATCGACCTGGACCTGATCCCTTTCGATTCTAAGGGCTTTGTCGACCCACAGGCAGTCAAAAAAGGCATCAAGCGTAAAACTGCCCTGGTAATTATAAATCACGCTTCAAATGTTCTAGGGACAATACAGCCAGTTGGAGACATCGGTGGCATTTGCTGTGAATGTGATATCCCGTTTGTAATTGACGTTTCCCAGAGTGCCGGAGTCATACCTATAGACATGAAGGCATGGCACGTGGATGCCCTCGCGTTTACAGGGCATAAATCTT
>JBMFSZ010000245.1:0-5784 GCA_049967315.1 Desulfomonilaceae bacterium | reverse complement strand
TGCTTCGTGAATTGGGTAGCGTTCCTGAGAAAACGCAATTAGGGCGATCCGACTCTACGTCTAAGTTGACAGAAAAGGAACTCGAAGTTGCACGCCTGATCCGCATCGGAAAAACTACGGAAGAGATAGCCTTTATTCTGGATAAAAGCCCCGACACTATTCGTCTTCAACGGATCTCTATTCGGAAGAAGTTGGGTATAGATAGGAAGGACCGGAATTTGTCAATGCATTTGAGGAACATAGAATTTGCTTAAATTTACAAAAACTGTCAAATAAAGGACCTGAGAATAAAAAAATTAAACCGACCTCTCAAACTAATTTTCATTCATAGTCTATATACTAGCAAAAAACTATATAGATCAAAAAACTACTGTTTGTGTTTTTAAACCTCTAATAAGAAAATTAATTAGCGTGATATCAAATTCTTATGTCCAACCTTGGCAAAATTGGACTTAGACCTCGCGCTCTATATGTTTCCCATCAAAACTAGACTCAATTAGACTACCATTAGACCTTGACATTCCGACTGCTTAGCATGATTCTGCAATTTATAAAGCTTCTTAGCTATCAATTACCGGCGCATTTGAAAAAGATAATTTCTCTCGATCAGTGACAATTCATTATTTGCTTAGCGTTCCGTTGCTTCTGTAGCTTACCCCCAAAAAAGGCTCCTGGAAGGAGGCCAGGTCAAGCAGGGACATTTTGAGCTCCTCAGAAGCGTATAAAAGTCATATCAACATTCAAACTTTTTCAAGGAGAACGAAATGGGCAAACAGGATGTCATTAACGCCGTAAAAGGCCTCCCAACTGAAAAAGTGCCTTGGGTGCCGTATTCCGGAGTCCACAGCGCCTTTTTGATAGGTGAACCTGCTGACAAATTCCTCCAGGATCCTGACCTCATCTGTAAAGGGGTTGTTTTCGCGGCTGAAAGGTATAAAGCTGACGGAATCCCCCTGTTGTTTGATCTTACGGTAGAAGCTATTTCTATGGGGTGCGATCACAAATGGTGGCCTGATAATCCCCCATCAATTACTAGCCATCCTTTGGACAAAAAGACCTTGGATGAATTTGGCCGGAAAATACCTGGTCCTAAGGATGGGCGTTGGCCTGTTATTATAGAAGCTGGTAAGAAGGCAAAAGAAGCGCTGCCCGATGTAGCCTTGTATGGCATACTTTGCGGACCATTGACTCTGGCTAGCCATTTGCGAGGCGTTAGAATTTTTACGGATGTATACAAGAACAAACCTCTTGCAAAGGAAATTATTGATTTTTGCGGCTTAGTAGCGGGTGAAGCGGCCCGCATTTACGCTGAAGAAATAGGATGTGATGTAATAGCTATCACAGACCCAGTCGCATCTCAAATCAAACCTGAGACCTTTAAAGAATTCGTGACGCCTGCCTCACAGCCTGCAATAGAAGCCACGAGGAAGGCTGGAAAGGTTTCCAGTTTCTTCATCTGCGGTGACGCCACCAAAGTCCTTCGGGAAGTGGCTACCGTTGGTACAGACGGATTCGCAATTGATGAGCAACTAAACCTGAATTACGTTAGAGATGTTGCACTTGAATATGGGGTCGGTTTTGGCGGAAATCTGAAACTTACGCTGGCTTTGTCCCTTGGACTCGTATCTCCTCGAGAGGATGCTCTAATTTCTTTAGCGGCGGGAGGCAGTACTGGATTTGTTTTCGCCCCAGGCTGAGACATGCCGTATGATGTTCCGTTGGAACACATGGACCAAGCCATCGAAGCCATCGAGTTCTATAATACCTATTACGCAAAGTATCCGCACCACATGATGAAAAAGTAGGAGGCGAGTCATGTCCGATAAGCTAATAATAGACGTGCTCACTCTAGATAGCGTCCAGTGCGCAGCCTGCGGCTACATGATGGAATCGATCGCGGCGTTGCCCAAAGAAATTCAGGACGTAATCCAATACAAGGAATGGTCGATAAAAAACAAAGAAGGAATAGCGAAATTTATCGAGATGAAAGGTAGGGTATTGCCTACCATCGCGATACAAGGTGATCTGCTGTTCGAATCGATTATTCCACAATACGAAGAACTCATTGACGCCATGGCGGATCGGGCTCCCAATAAAGAATTGGAGGCCAAGATCCGCAAACTCCGTGATAAAGGATTTGACTTTGACAACCTTGAAGCCAATTTGGCTAGAGCGGAGTCAGGTATGAAAACGCGTCGGCAGTCCTGAAGGTAGATTGGGACTGCACGGCAGATTTCAAATTTCGCATTTAAAGTAAGGCTAAAGGGCGGTCTTGCAGTTCAGGCCGCCTCCCTTCAGGAGGATTGTGATGTTCAATTTCAAGACCGAGCAAAAAGTCTGCGAGGTCGGTGGAGTGAAATTCGGTGGACAACCTGGTGATTATCCAACTGTAATAGTGCCTTCGATTTTCCAGAAAGGGGACAAGGTTTTTGAAGGTAAACGCAAGGAGGGGTTCGACCGGCAACGTGCTACCGAATTGATTAAAATGTGCGACAAATTGTGCGTTGAGACAGGAATCCCTTATATGGCGGACATCGTAGGCACAAAAGGTGAAGAATTCAAAGCCTATGTAGACTTTTACACTGAAATCACATGTATGCCGTTTTGTGTAGACGCGTGGGTGATGAAACCCAAACTGGAAGCGGCAGCTTACTGCGCCGAGAAGGGCCTTCTGGACCGTATGTTTTATAATAGCCTCACAGTTTGGGAAAAAGACCTAGAAACGGAAATCAAGGAAATTGCTGCAATTGGCGTGAAACATGTGTTGCTTGTAGCGTTTGATCCTGCGGATCAGATGCCTACCGGACGAATCGGAGGGACGCAAAAACTATTGGATGCGATCGAAAAAGTAGGGGCGAAATTTGAAAGCATCTTTGTTGACACTTCCGTAATGAATGCGCCGGCGACGGCCTTGTGCTCTCTTTCGAACAGGTTGATAAAAGAAAAATGGGGCTTCCCATGCGCAAGCGCTCCGTCTAATGGGTCCTACATGTGGAAAGCAGCTCGTGAAATGTGGGGTCAAAAAGGTTGGGCTGGCGCCGACGCTTCGCTAGAAGCTCTCGCGTCATGTTTTTATCATGATATGATCTTCTCAGGTCCGATGGCCGGATCAGACAGGATATTCCCCGCGGTAGCAATGGCGAACTCTTTCCTGGCTACGATGGTTTTCGGGCAAAACAAGAAACTCCCAGAACTGGCAACCCACCCTATCAGAAAGCTTTTTCCGGATTTTGTAGAGCAACTGAAGGGCATGTAGAAGCAATTTCGTTTATACGAAAATGCATTCAACCAATACAGAGAGGAAGTTATAGATGGCAACAATGACCCCTAAAGAGCGGGTACAAAAGTTTCTGAGACGTGAACCCGTTGACACGATGCCCGTTTTCAGCGGGATGGGGATGGTAACCGTTCAAGCTATTGAAAAAATGGGGATTCGTTTCGCTGAAGTTCATGGCTCTTCAGAATACCTGGCTGGCTCAGCGACCTATAGTTCCGAAATTTTTGGATTCGACTCGGTTATCGTTCCGTATGACATGTGTACAATTCCTGAGGCCATGGGCAGGGGATGCAGCACCTATGCCGACGCTGAAGGAATCCTGTATCCTACCGTTCCCACAAAATGGGAAAACCTTGACGCAGCCGACATAAAGCCTGACTGGGTTTCCAAAGCCAGAATGCCTATCGTTGAAGAAGCTTTAAGCAAGCTTGTTTCTTCAGGTAAATATGCCGTTGGCGGGTGGGTGCTTGGACCATTCACATTGGGAGGTCAGGTGATAGAACTTGATCTGCTACTGAAGGGCATCAAGAAAGACGCTGAGAAAGTACACTCGTTCATGAAAAAAATGACAGCGGTAGTAATAGATGTTGCGAAAAAATATCAGGCATTGGGTATAGATTATATAACGATCCGAGAAATGGGTTCCGGGACCGACCTGTTGTCTCCTCGTATGTGGAAGCAGCTCATACAACCATATTTACAGGATATCTTTGCATCCCTAGAATCCCCGAAGATACTTCACATTTGTGGAGGAACGGATCTGATTGTCGAGCTAATGAATGATTGTGGCGCTGACGGCCTAAGTTTTGATCAGAAGAACAACCTGGTTGAAACAAGGAAGAAGATCGGTAACGATGTTCTTTTACTAGGCAACTTTGATCCATATGGGACCCTTTGCCAAAAAGACGCATCCGAAGTGCCTGCGGTTATCAAAGGGTGTATCGACGCTGGGGTAGATGCTGTGTGGCCGGGTTGCGATATTTGGCCAGATGTAAAACCTGAAAATGTGAAAGCATGGGTGGAAACCGTAAGAGAATACGGCTCAAAGGCTTCCCCAGCCGTGGGAAGAATCTAACAACTGCATTATTGCATGGAGGAAAGGTAATGGTCTCAGAAGACAGACGTGCGGAAATTCTGAAAAACTTGTCAGATGGTGTAGTGGAGTACGAAGAAGATCGAGTCAAAGAATACGCCAATGCAGCAGTGGACGAAGGGCTTGATGCCTATGACGCAATAATGAACGGTCTTGCGGCCGGTATGGAAATCGTGGGTGACCTGTATGATCGCCAGGAATACTTTGTGCCGGAGATCCTGATGTGCGCTGACGCCTTGTACGCAGGGCTTGACATTCTTAAACCGCACTTGAAGAAGGATACAACCGGTGGTGTGAAAGGACAGGTCGTAATCGGAACGGTTCAAGGTGACGTTCATGACATTGGAAAAAATCTCATCAAAATGATGTTCGATGTCGGTGGCTTTACTGTTCATGACCTAGGCAGGGATGTGCCTCTGGAGAAGTTTGCTGAAGAGCAGTTAAGGACTGATTCTGAAATCGTAGCGCTCTCAGCAATGATGACTACGACCATGATGGGCATGAAGAAAGTCATCGCAATGATCAAGGAGAAAAACCCGGATGTGGCCATTATGCTTGGGGGAGCGCCAGTAACAAAGGATGTCGCTAATCTTTTTGGGGCTGACGGTTATGCTGAGAGTGCAGGAAATGCCGTTCAGGAGGCAATCAAAATGATCGGCCAGCTACGGAAACTGAAAGAAGAAGGTGTCCCTAGTTGATCCGGAAAATTTCTTACGGTTTCCACGATCTTCAAGCTCGTAATCTCCTACCGGCTGGCGCCATGAAAATGGACGCATCATGGTTCCACCGGCCGGCAGGTATCACATAGCTGTTGAACTGCTTTTGTAATAGCTTTTAAATAAAGCCCGGGAGTGATCATCTGGGTTGCAGGTGAAGTTTTGCGTAGACTTGGGAAAGATCCAAACAGGTAACGCTGTTTTGGGAAAGAAAAAATAGCTGTGACCAAAGGCGGGAAATTTTACTAATGTTAGTTCTAAAGATTGGTCAAGTGGTCGAGGGGTTTTGCGCTATTACTTTTGAGCGGAGCATCAGGTGTGAATCCATTCGTGAAAATTGAAAATGACGATGGAAACCCTCAAGAACTGTTAGATGATCGCCAGGAAGGCACAAAGATTCTGGTAGAAATTATCTCGGAAGGGCCGCATTGTGTGCCCTGTGATTATGCAATAGCAGCCGTAGAATACGTAGCCGAAATTTACTCAGGAAAAATGGAAGTCAGAGTCGTCGAAACTAAACGTGTGGCCGATGCCCACAGATATCTGGAACTTCGTAAGATTAATAGTGGGAACTTACCGGTGCCCTCAATATTAATCAACGGCATTTTAGCCTTCGACCGAATACCCGGACCGGAGGAGCTTTGTGACAAATTGAACGAGGCTCTTTTCAAATGACAATAACACAGGAAGGGACATAG
>JBMFSZ010000244.1:0-5796 GCA_049967315.1 Desulfomonilaceae bacterium | reverse complement strand
TGTAGTTGATCACGAAGGCAATTTGCTCGGTATAGTTACTACTGGCACTCTAATCCGATCGTTGCTCCTTCAGATGGACAAAAGCTTTCAAAAAAATGAAGCTGAGAAATTATATACTTACCGAGCTAGCCACATATTTCAAGACATATCATCGGATGATACAAGTTTGACGCTACGCTATTTTGTTAACGAACGGGACTTTGACAACGCAGGTAAAGCGTCCAGTCTTATCAAGCGGTCATTGCAGAGGCTGGTTGTTAGACCACAGATTTTACGACGAGTTGGTGTAGCTGTATATGAAGCGGAGATGAATCTTGTGATCCACACCGATATTGGTGGGGAGATCACCGTGGAAGTCAGAAGAGACAGGGTAAATATTTCGGCGGTTGATCATGGACCCGGCATAGAAGATCTGAAACAGGTGTTGCAGCCGGGATTTTCAACTGCCCCGGAATGGATAAGGGACATGGGATTTGGCGCCGGGATGGGTTTAGCAAACATTAAAAGGGTGTCAGACGTAATGAAACTAACGTCTGCCCCGGGACACTGGACAAAACTTGAAATGGTTTTTAACTTTGGTCCGGATACTTAGGTGGCAAAGGCGCAATGACAAAAAAGCTTGACTAGATCGTCCCAATAATTTACAGTTCAGCCACTAAACTTCTGATTCATTAAGAATCAAAAAAGCGTTAAGTTAGGCTGATAAGCTCATAAATGCTTGAGTACTCTAAGAGGGGGAATCGGCTTTGAACGGAGAAGTCGGATGATTGAGAGTTACGTTCCAATTCTTGTAATCCTTTTAGTTTCCGCATTTATCGGTTCGGCTATCATAGTTCTATCAACTCTGCTCGCCAAACGTACTCCAACACCTATCAAACTCATGCCTTATGAGTGCGGTATGGATCCCATTGGTGGCGCAAGACGTCGCTTTTCCGTGCGTTTCTTCATAATCGGCATGCTCTTTATTGTTTTTGATATTGAACTTATATTCTTGTTTCCTTGGGCAAAAATTTTCGATAAGCTTTTGCTTTTTGGTTTTGTAGAGATGCTTTTGTTTGTGTTGATCCTTCTTGCTGGTCTAATTTATGTTTGGAAAAAAGGTGCTCTTGAATGGGAATAACAAATCATCTCAATGATACTGTTCACGTGACCAATCTCGAATGGTTCGTCAACTGGGCCAGGAAATCGTCCATGTGGCCATTAGGGTTTGGTCTGGCGTGCTGCGCTCTAGAAATGATCGCCACATTCGTCAGTAGATACGATTTGGCTCGGTTTGGGATGGAGGTAGCTCGTCCTTCACCACGGCACGCCGACCTTATGATAGTTTCTGGCACTGCGTCTAAAAAGATGTTGCCGGCGGTATTACGCATTTATGAACAGATGGCTGAGCCCAAATGGGTTATTGCCATGGGCGCCTGCGCCTGTTCCGGAGGGATTTACAAGAATTATTCCGTTGTTCAGGGGATAGACCGTCATTTGCCGGTAGACGTGTATATCCCGGGCTGCCCGCCTAGGCCCGAAGCGTTACTTGATGGTATCCTTCAGCTCCATGCGAGGGTGATGAAAGAACAGTCAATTCATAATCCCAGAGTGGGCAAGATTAAGGTGGCTGGACGATGAACCAGGATCGCATAAAAGATAAACTTAACGAAAGATTCGGGTCCGACGTTTTGCAGTTCGAAACTGGCCCCCAAATGAGTGTTCTGGTTGCACCCGAAAAAATCATAGATGTTTGTCTGTACCTCAGGGATGATCCTGAGCTTAAATTCGATTTCTTGTCTTTCGTAGGTGGGGTTGATTTTTACCCGTCCACTCCCCGCTTTGAATTAGTTTACCAGCTTTATTCGGTCCCATACGCGCACAGGATTAGATTAAAAACTAAGCTCGATGAGGGTGAAGGGAATCCACCGAGTATAGAATCGGTTTCGAGAGTGTGGATGAGCGCGGACTGGCATGAGAGGGAAACAGCAGAAATGTTTGGGATCGTATTCAAGAATCATCCAGATCCTAGAAAACTGCTTCTACCTGAAAATTGGAAGGTTTATCCCTTGCGGAAGGATTTCCCTCTGATGGGAACTGAAGAAGATACTCCCGATTTGCCATCTTAAGATTAAAACTTTTCGAGGTAATTAGGTCATGGCGCTAGATTTAAGCCAACGGGCCGATACTAGAAGCGAAATAATGGAAATTAACCTGGGGCCGCATCACCCCAGTACCCATGGTGTTTTTCGAGCGATCGTAGAAATAGATGGGGAAATCGTTGTCAAATGTACGCCATACCTTGGCTACCTTCATCGAGGGTTTGAAAAGACCTGCGAAAACAAGAAATACCACCAGGTTATTCCGTTAACCGAGCGTTGCGACTATATGGGGGCGACGAGTAACTCACTCGCCTATTGCCTTACCTTAGAGAAAATGCTGGATGTTGAAATTCCTGAGAGGGCCCAGGTTATACGAGTGATCATGGCCGAACTCTCACGTATTTTCAGCCATCTTTTCTGGCTTGGAACGCACGGGCACGATGTGGGAGCAATGACACCGCTCTTTTATATGCTTCGTGAACGGGAAGAGATCATGAATCTGTTCGAACTCACAGCCGGTGGTAGGCTCATGCCCAACTATATCCGGATCGGAGGAATAGCTAAAGATCTCGAAGATGGATTCATAGATAAATTAAAGGCTTTTACCGATCATTTCGACGCTCGTGTAGATGAATATGAAACTCTACTTACAAAAAATATCATATATATAGATAGAACCAAAGGAATAGGGGTATTACCGCTGGAAAAGGCCATATCATTGGGAGTTAGTGGCCCGATGATTAGAGCTTCAGGCAAGGCGTGGGACATTCGGAAGTCGGAACCATATTGTGGTTACGAAAGGTACGATTTTGATGTCCCAGTAGAATATGGCTGCGACGTATATTCCAGGTATCTGGTCAGAGTAGCGGAAATGCGTCAGAGTAATAGAATACTCAAGCAGGCGATCAAGCTATTGCCTGATGGTCCGGTTATGGCCACTGCTCCCGGCAAGATTTTCCCCCCGCAACAGGACATATACACAAAGATGGAGGCTTTGATACACCATTTTATGCTAGTGGTGGAAGGCGTGAGGCTTCCGGTTGGGGATTGCTATCAAGCAATTGAGTCTCCTCGAGGTGAGCTAGGTTGTTATGTAGTGAGCGATGGAGGGACAAATCCATATAGACTCAAATGGAGGGCTCCAGCATTTGTTAATTTGCAGGCCCTTCCGGAGATGGCGCGAGGATGTTTTTTTGCGGACCTGATAGCAATATTGTCCAGTGTTGATATAGTCTTGGCCGAAGTGGACAGGTAAGAAGGCTAATCATGGCTCGAATGACATTGGCTGACCTTGTAAAGGAACTGGATCTCACGGTTAGGGCGGGCGAACAGGATCTCGAAAGAGAAGTTACGGGTGGCTATGTCAGTGACCTTTTGAGTGACGTTATTGCCAATGCGAAGGAGGGCGACGTCTGGATTACATTACAACTACACCAAAACATTGTTGCGGTAGCGTTCCTGAATAATCTGGCTGGCATCATAATAGTTAACGGTCGACAACCGGAAGAAGCTACGATTAACAAGGCGCAAGAGCAGGGTGTGGTTGTCCTGTGCAGTTCCCTCTCTACGTATGAGGTGGCGGGAAGGCTGTACAGTCTAGGGGTTCGTAGACAAACCTGAGGAGTTTTAATGATCGATGGAGTGGGACGGCCTCAATGCTTGCTGGATTGAGGTGGTAATATGCGCCCTCTAAAGATCTTCAAGCTTGATCTGCATGTTCACACGACCCTGTCTCCGTGCACTGAACTTGGAGAGATGACTCCACGAGTCATAGTGAAGGCGGCTTTAGAAAAGGGCCTTGATATGATAGCGGTATGTGATCACAACTCAGCAAGAAATGTTGCTGCGACTGTAAGGGCCGCTGATGGATTGGCTGTCCAAGTTGTCTCAGGCCTTGAAATAACCTCCAGCGAAGAGGTTCACGTAGTGGGGTTGTTTCCTTCCGTTGATAAAGCGCAATTGGCTCAGGATGAAGTGTACGCCCGGCTTCCTGGGACAAATGATGAAGAAGCGATAGGTTATCAGGTGGTCGTGGACGAGTTCGACATGGTTGAAGATATGGAACAGGCTTTACTAATTGGAGCGACTACTCTTGATATATACAAAGTGGTGGATTTAATTCATGAGCTTGGCGGGTTGGCGATAGCTTCTCACGTTGATAGGCCCGGATTTGGAATATACAGCCAACTGGGATTTGTGCCATCAGATCTGAAATTGGACGCATTGGAAATTTCTAGGCATGCCAACTGGGATTCAGCAAAAGAGAAATTTGGTCGATCGTCCAATTGCCCCTTGATAGCTTCATCCGACGCCCACTATGTTAATGACATTGGCGCTGTTTACACTGAGGCCTTGATGGCTGATACGTCGTTTGAGGAACTTAGATCAGCCATACATGGTGTCGACGGGCGGGAAATCATAAGGCCGTGTAGGGCAGCGTAAAGGTTAGGATATTGCTCCATGGAGGATCTGTCATTACATATCCTCGATGTGGCGGAGAACGGGATATCGGCGGGCGCTACATTGGTCAGAATCAGCATTGAAGAGAATACGGCCAATGACTGGCTGACAATAGTGATTGAAGATAACGGTAAAGGAATGAGCCCTGATTTTCTGGAAAAGGTGTTAGATCCGTTTGTAACCACTCGTACGACACGTAAGGTTGGGCTCGGTCTATCGCTATTCCAACAGTCCGCGGCAGAGGCCGACGGTAACCTTAGTATCGAATCCCAATCCGGCATTGGTACAAAGGTTGTAGTTGGGATGAGGTATGGACACATTGACAGGAAGCCGAGGGGAGACATGGTGTCTACCCTTCTGACTTTAATAGAAGGTAATCCCTCAGTCGATTTTGTTTACAGCCACAAAAAGGATTTTAGGACATATAGCCTTGACACGAGGGAAATCCGGTCAGAATTGGAAGGCATCCCATTGAATCACCCTCAAATCGTTACGTTGATTAAGAAAAACCTTGCGGATGGGCTCGCAGAAATTAACGAGGCCTGAATCCGCAAACTGTTACGGGGTATTTGAAAAGTGGTAGATATGCAAGAAAGAGACGCCGTACTTAAAAGAAAGGTTCAGGACGCCGCTGAAGTTATCCCTCCTGAAAGGCTTATACTTTTAGAGCCGATAATAGAAAAATACCAAGGGTCAACAAGTTATTTGATCCCGGCGTTAAAGGAAGCTCAAGAGTTGTTTGGTTATCTGCCGTTGGAGGTTCAGCGTACGCTGGCCAAGGGACTTAATATCCCGGCTCCTCAAATTTACGGAGTGGTGACCTTTTATTCATATTTTACTATTACTAAACGAGGACGCCACACCATCAGGCTTTGTCTCGGAACCGCATGTTATGTAAAAGGTTCAAAGCAAATTCTCGAAATCATAAATAATGAACTGGGTATCAATGTAGGTGAAACCTCGAAAGATGGTCGGTTTACGCTGGAGGCGGTTCGATGCCTGGGAGCTTGTGGACTAGCTCCGGTTATGATGATAGGTGAAGATACTCACGGAAACATAGTCCCGGGATCAACGCTCAGCATTCTGGACGGTTACCAATAGCCCACTGTTTGGTGACCCTAAATATTGTCATAAAGTTTATGACACGGATTTTCATTGTCTTTTACTAATGGCGCCGTGAATCTTTAAAGAGTTAGGAGGCAGCAAGGTGCCCAAGATTTCGATAGAGGATCTCAAAAAGATCAAGGAAGAACAG
>JBMFSZ010000243.1:0-5803 GCA_049967315.1 Desulfomonilaceae bacterium | reverse complement strand
GTCTCCGATAATACTCGCCTGCCCTGGATCTCAGATATTGGGCTTCGATGAAACCGGAATAAGATCTTTGTGTTTTCGTGAAACAGGGGTTTACAATTTGTATAAACGATTCATTGATAATCCTGAGGGCGCTTTTGGAGCTGAATGATGGATTTGTCGGTTCTCCGTAATATCTTAGACTCCATGAGTGATTCCCTTATCGTGATAAACGCAGAGGGTGATGTTCGTTTTGCCAATAAGAATACGGAGACGATCCTTGGCCACTCTTTTGAGGAGCTTAAACAAAAGGGCTTGGGTCTAGTTTTTTTCGTGCGTGATGAAAACTACGAATTTAACCAAATACTTATCGACGCTGTGTGGAATAAGACCGTTAATAGTTATAGTGAAGTCGATTACCACCATCCAGAAGGTTTCAGGAAGCGTCTGATTGTAACTACCTCCTTCTTGCGGGAATCTAGCAGTGAAGAAAGTGGGGTCGTAGGTTTTGTCATGATTTTTAGAGACATCACTGAAGTCTTCGTACTGCGACAGAAAGAGAAAAAGCTACTCGAAGAAAGGGACAGGATAGCTACTGACAAGGTAAAAAGTCTTAGTAGATTAGCCATGGGTGTTGCCCATGAAATTAGAAACCCTGTTGTGATGATCGGAGGTTTTGCTTCCAGGCTGATCAAAGGACCAAATGTTTCAGAGGAAATAAGGACTTACGCAAAGAATATTCTCGAAGGAACTCATAGGCTGGAACTGATCGTGGACGAAGTTCAGAACTGCGCTGATCTCCCCGATATAAAACTTATTACAGGACCTATAGAGGACACCATTGTTCAAAGTATAAATGATCTGGTCCCGGAAACGGTAAAACGGAACGTGAGAATCGACTTCTACAAACTCGAATCGAAATTCCACAAATCCAAGTTTGATCCTTGCTTGATAAAAATAGCGCTTAAAAACGTGTTGAAAAACGCTGTAGAGTTTTCGCCGGAGGGTTCGATTGTCGAAATTTTTCTTCACGAGAATGAGCAACAAACTACAATTGGAATTAAAGATTACGGGATTGGTATACAAGAATCGGATCGTGAGTTCATCTTTGATCCATTTTTCACGACAAAAGCTCATGCGTCCGGTATGGGGCTCGCTATCACGGAAAAAATTGTTCACGAACATGGTGGCCGGATACAATTTGATTCAATCCCGGGTAAAGGCTCGTTGTTCAGAATATGCTTGCCAAATGCCGACATTTGCTACGATTTAGGCATTGTTGGATCTTGGGCGAGATACTAATTACGTTTGTCGTGTCCAAAGACTTTCGGGATACGATTTTTATCAAGCCCATACAGATATCTTCATTGTCCAGGCTCTTTAAGAATCCATCCAAAAATGTTAAAAACGTCGTCTATAAATATAAGGTGAATAAACTCATAGAGTGGTTTCCTGCATATGCGACCTTACCCGATAATGATGGATCTGCTTGATAAACGCGTTATCGTCGTGGGCGGCGGACGCGTGGGTTTACGTAAGGCTCAGGGTTTGCTGGAAAGTGGAGCAAAAGTGGCCTTAGTATCTCCCCGGATAGTACCCGAATTGGCCGAGCTTGTGAGGCGGGGCAGTATTCAATGGATCGAAGCCAATTTCAGTGACCACATTATGGACAGGTTCCCGGATACCGCTCTCATTTTTGGAACAACCGATGACCGTGAAACAAATGTGGGAATTTACGAGTCAGCCAAAAGGAGGAAAATTCCTTGTAATATAGCGGACGTCCCAGATCTGTGTTCTTTTATTGTGCCGGCCGTAATTTCTCAGGGAGATCTCATAATTTCGGTAAGTACGGGTGGATCATCACCAGCTTTTGCCAGACGCATTCGACAGGAACTCGAAAAGCAATTCGGCCCTGAATATGGAAAAATGACCAAGTTGATGGGAGACCTCAGAAAGCTCGTTCTTAATGTAGGCGCCGGCTCAGACGAAAATCGCAAACTGTTTTCGGAAATAGTAGACTCTGAACTTCTAAGCGCTTTGCGAGAAAGTGATACAAAAAAGGCCTTGGACATTCTAAAGAAAATTTTGCCCAAAGATATAGATGTCGATGGAGCAATAACCAAAGACGTTTTATAATTTAGTATATTAAAGCTCAGGGATATTCATTTGCATCTGATCTTTTTTAAAGTAGCCGCTATATTCTATTTGATTTCATCGATCCTGTATGTGACGTTCCTTTTACGATCAAAAGGCTCGAAGTGTCTTTCTGGTTTTGCTTTTGTTACCGCTGGCCTATTGGCTCACACTATATCGATAATTCATCTGTTCATTGCCCAGGGCTATTTCCCGATGGCGACCGGCTTTGACGCTTTGTCGCTTTTTGCCTGGCTTGTTATCGCAATACACACGATGTTGCAGTTACGGGACCTGAATCCTGTCCTAGGCGCCATGGCTGCTCCAATTGCCACGGTACTAATGTTTGCCGCTTCTACCCTTTCCTATCAGATTACGCAGCCTATTGTTCCAGTTCTTAAAAGCTGGTGGCTGCCCATCCACGTATCATTTGCTCTTGCCGGGAATGCGGTGTTCACGGTTATGGCCATGGTCGGAGCCATGTACATTTTTCAGGAGCGCCTTATAAAGAAAAAGAAGATTGGAAGGTTTCACAGAATTTTGCCGTCATTGGAAACGCTGGACGCATTTAACAGGCGAGCGCTACCGATAGGTTTTTTTCTGCTTACTTTGGGGATCATTTCCGGGGCTTTGTGGGCAAGCAGCGCTTGGGGATCCTACTGGGACTGGGACCCTAAAGAAACATGGAGCTTGATCACCTGGTTCGCTTACGCCGCAATGGTTCATCAAAGGTTAGCTCTTGGTTGGAGGGGTAAGAAGGCCGCCGTACTCGCGTTGGCAGGATTTGTGCTCGTAATGTTCACCTTTGTGGGGGTCAGTTTTCTGTTTCCTGGCCATCATTCTTTCGTGGGGTTGGCATGCTGGGTGGTTTTCGCATGAGTGGAGAGACACATGATTTTCTGGTCCTGGGTTTAAATCACAGCACCGCTCCCGTGTTGATTCGTGAAAAAGTGTCTTTTCCCGGCAATCACGATGGTTCCATTACGACACTCCTGGTCCGCACGGAAGGTGTGCTTGAGTGTATCATCCTGTCGACATGCAACAGGTCCGAGGTCATAGCCGTTGTAACCGATACAGATTCATCGGCCGAAAAGTTGATAGATCGGGTTTGTGAAATACACGGGGTTAGCCGGGAACTTATACGGCCCTATTTTTACGTCAAAAAGGGGCCGGAAGCTGTGGAACATCTCTTCAGAGTCACTTCGAGCCTTGATTCCATGGTTCTGGGAGAACCACAGATCATTGGGCAGGTAAAAGAAGCATTCAGACGTGATGCAGCCGCCAATACGACCGGCCCACTTTTAAACAGGCTGTTGCACAGGGCGTTCTTCACTGCCAAGAGGGTGCGCACTGAAACCGGCATAGCCCTCTCAGCTGTCTCAGTAGCCTATGTTGCGGTGGAACTTGCCAAGAAGATACTGGGTAATCTTGAGCAACGAGAGGCGCTATTGATAGGGGCCGGAGAAATGGCGGAACTCACAGCCCGACATCTGGCCAACGTGGTTAAGAAGCCAATCAGAATCATCAACCGGACTTTTGAAAACGCTTGTATCCTGGCCTCTCAATTTCAGGGAGCGCCAGAATCAATGGAAAATCTTGGTGAAGCCCTGGCTTCAGCAGACGTAGTCATTAGTTCGACGGGCAGTTGTGACCCGATAATTCAATTTGGCCAGATGAAGGCGGTAATGCGTCGCAGACGTCACAGGCCAATTTTCATGATAGATATCGCCATCCCGAGGGATATTGAACCTGAGGTTAACGATCTGGATGGCGTTTATTTGTACAATATAGACGACTTACAGGCGGTTGTGGATGAGAATATTGGGGAACGCCGTGTCGAAGCGCAAAAAGCGTGCAAAATAGTCGATCAGGAAGTCAGGAAGTTCATGAACTGGACTACGTCCCTGGAGTGGGCCCCTACGATTGTAGCTTTGAAGGAAAAATTTGAGGAAATCAGAATCAACGAGATTTCCAAAATGAACGGGAAACTTGGGTCACTCAGCACAGCCGAAAGAGAATGTATTGAAATTCTTACAAAGGCCATAATCAATAAAATTGCTCATGGCCCGATATCTTTCATGAAACAGTCAATAAAAACAAAGAAAAGTAATCAACACGTAGATTTTGTTCAAAGAGTCTTTGGATTGGACGAATTCGTTTCAGGAACGGAAGAAGAGGAAATAGAAACTCCAAGTTATGAAATTGATAATAGGCACTAGAGGAAGCGCTTTGGCAATGTGGCAAGCCCGCCACGTGGCCAGTCTCTTATTGGATATTGATTCGGCTATAAATGTTGATCTGAAAATCATCAAAACTCAAGGTGACAAAATTCTGGACGCCCCGTTGGCTAAAATCGGGGGGAAAGGCTTGTTCACCAAGGAGATCGAGGATGCTCTGCTAGAGAGATCGATTGATCTCGCTGTTCATTCCATGAAGGACGTTCCTACAGAAATGCCGCAAGGCTTGGTCCTAGGGGCGATGCTGAAACGTGAAGACCCACGCGATGTGTTCATATCCCGGGATAATCGATCTATCCACGAACTGGGTCCAGGTGAAAAAATTGGCACTTCCAGCCTTCGGCGACGAGCTTTTCTTCTTAACAGGTTTCCTGGACTGGAAGTTGTTTCTATTCGGGGAAATGTCGATACACGGGTCAAAAAGATTGAATCGGAGAATCTTTCCGGCGCATTGTTAGCGGCCGCAGGAATAATCAGGATGGGTTTTGCCAGTAGGATCAAACACTTTTTGAGCGTCCATGACATGATTCCCGCTATTGGTCAAGGGGCCATAGGGGTGCAGATACGACATGATGACAAAAGGCTGGCGGCAATCATGGCCCGCCTGGATGATCCTCAAACCAGAAAATGTGTCCTGGTTGAGAGGGCATTTTTGATGAGACTGGGAGGTGGATGTCAGGTTCCAATGGCTGCTTATTGTGAGCCTTATGGTGAGGGGGTCAGGTTCGAAGTTGCCGTTGCGCATCCTGACGGGCAGCCAATTTACCGTGATTCATATAAAGGACCATTGGGAGACTATTCTCTCGGGGTCATGATGGCCGACAGACTGATAGATAGAGGAGCAGGCGGGGTGCTCAAATCAGTTCTCTCGTCGGCTTGGGAACCGGTTCTAGTAGAAAGCATGGTTTGAAATTCCCCCCGGAAACAATAAGGATATCAAGAGAAAATATGTCACATCCGAATGACGAACAAACCAATGGAATAGTGTACCTGGTAGGGTCAGGTCCTGGTGACCCTGGGCTACTTACACTTAAAGCTGCTCAAAAAATTGCTGAAGCTGACGTCATTGTCTATGACTATCTGGCAGGCCACTACTTTGTTCAGAAAGCAAAACCGTCAGCCGAACTGATATATGTTGGTAAGAGTGGAAAACAGCACACTGTTGAACAGATCGATATCAACCAGATACTGGTCAAAAAGGCCAGGGAAGGTAAGACTGTCGTAAGGTTAAAGGGTGGCGATCCGTATGTCTTTGGCAGGGGTGGAGAAGAAGCGGAGGAGCTTGCTGCCGCTGGAATTTCTTTCGAAATTGTCCCCGGGATCAGCTCTGCCATTGCTGCTCCTGCTTATGCTGGGATTCCTGTGACGCACAGGGATCACGCGTCATCTGTCACGTTCGTGACGGGGCATGAGGACCCCTCCAAGGAACGGTCATCAATCGACTGGCCGGTTCTAGC